>NZ_NEIR01000009.1:0-253587 GCF_002112825.1 Pseudomonas sp. B5(2017) | reverse complement strand
TCATCGCTCTGGGCCACGAACGGTGCAGTGGTCGCAGTGGTGGCGTCCTTGGCGAAGCTCAGGGTCTGGCCGTTGCTTAGGGTGACGGTGAAGGCCTGGCCTGCCGGGTGGCTCAGGGTGCCGGTGATGGTCGTGGTGTTGCCTTCCTGCACTGTATTGCCGGTGAGGATCAGCGTCACTTCATCGCCGCCATTCGGCGTGCCCGGGGTGCCAGGGTTGCCTGGCGTGCCCGGTTCGTCGGTGATCTGCAGGGTGACTGGGTCGCCTTTGACCAGGTTTTCAAAGACCTGTTTGCCGGTGCCTTGCTCGGTGATCCCGCTGATGGCGATGCTCGGAGCACTGCTGCCGACATAGACGTCATCCGCCAGGTTAGCGGTTTGCGACGCGCTGACCTGGCCCGCAGGGATGTTGATCACCTCGCCGTTGCTCAGCGCGATGGACAGACCTCCGTGCTGACTCAGGTCGGCACCGGCAGGACCGGTCAGTGTGATGGTGTAAGTCACCGCCTGGCCTTCCACCGCCGGGTTCGGCGAGATGCTCAGCTCGGCCTTCACGGTGTCGACGGTATCGCTCACGGTGACGGTCGTGGTCGCGCTGGTGTTCAGGTTTTCGAAGTTGTGGTTGCCCGCATTTGTCACGCTGACGGTCTGGGTTTCGCCGTCACGGAAAACGTCATCGCTCTGGGCCACGAACGGTGCAGTGGTCGCAGTGGTGGCGTCCTTGGCGAAGCTCAGGGTCTGGCCGTTGCTTAGGGTGACGGTGAAGGCCTGGCCTGCCGGGTGGCTCAGGGTGCCGGTGATGGTCGTGGTGTTGCCTTCCTGCACTGTATTGCCGGTGAGGATCAGCGTCACTTCATCGCCGCCATTCGGCGTGCCCGGGGTGCCAGGGTTGCCTGGCGTGCCCGGTTCGTCGGTGATCTGCAGGGTGACTGGGTCGCCTTTGACCAGGTTTTCAAAGACCTGTTTGCCGGTGCCTTGCTCGGTGATCCCGCTGATGGCGATGCTTGGAGCACTGCCGCCGACATAGACGTTGTCCGCCAGGACGCCCGACTGCGAGCCACTGATCTGCCCAGCTGCGATATGCACCACTTTGCCGTTGCTCAGCTCGATATCCAGGCCGCCATGCTGGGTCAGGTCGGCACCGGCCGGGCCACTCAGGGTGATGGTGTAGGTCACCGCCTGGCCTTCCACGGCCGGGTTCGGCGAGATGCTCAACTCGGCCTTCACGGTGTCGACGGTATCGCTCACGGTGATCGTCGTGGTGGCGCTGGTGTTCAAGTTCTCGAAGTTATGGCTGCCGGCATCGATCACGCTGACGGTCTGGGTTTCGCCATCCTTGAACACATCATCGCTCTGTGCCACGAACGGCGCGGTGGTCGCGGTGGTCGCGTCCTTGGCGAAGGTCAGGGTCTGGCCGTTGCTCAGGGTGACGGTGAACGCTTGGCCCGCTGGGTGGCTCAGGGTACCGGTAATAGTGGTCTGCCCCCCTTCCTGCACAGCATTGCCCGTCAGGGTCAGCGTCACTTCATCGCCGCCATTCGGTGTGCCCGGGGTGCCAGGGTTGCCTGGGGTGCCCGGTTCGTCGGTGATCTGCAGGGTCACCGGATCGCCTTTGACCAGGTTTTCAAAGACCTGCTTGCCGGTGCCTTGCTCGGTGATTCCGTTGATGGCGATGCTTGGAGCGCTGCTGCCGACATAGACGTTGTCCGCCAGGACGCTCGACTGCGAGCCACTGATCTGGCCCGCTGGGATGTTGATTACCTCGCCGTTGCTCAGCGCGATGGACAGACCACCGTGCTGACTCAGATCGGCACCGGCAGGACCGATCAGGGTGATGGTGTAGGTCACCACCTGGCCTTCCACTACCGGGTTCGGCGAAATGCTCAGCTCGGCCTTCACGGTGTCGACGGTATCGCTCACGGTGACGGTTGTGGTGGCACTGGTGTTCAGGTTCTCGAAGTTATGGCTACCGGCATCGATCACGCTGACAGTCTGGGTTTCACCGTCACGGTACACGTCATCGCTCTGCGCCACGAACGGTGCAGTGGTCGCGGTGGTGGCGCCCTCGGCGAAGGTCAGGGTCTGGCCGTTGCTCAGGGTGACGGTGAACGCTTGGCCTGCCGGGTGGCTCAGGGTGCCGGTGATGGTCGTGGTGTGGCCTTCCTGCACGGCATTGCCGGTGAGGGTCAGCGTCACTTCATCGCCACCATTCGGCGTGCCTGGAGTGCCAGGGTTGCCTGGAGTACCCGGTTCGTCGGTGATCTGCAGGGTCACCGGATCACCTTTGACCAGGTTCTCAAAGACCTGTTTGCCGGTGCCTTGCTCGGTGATCCCAGAGATGGCGATGCTCGGAGCACTGCTGCCGACATAGACGTTGTCCGCCAGGTTAGCGGTTTGCGACGCACTGACCTGGCCCGCTGGGATGTTGATCACCTCGCCGTTGCTCAGCGCGATGGACAGACCTCCGTGCTGACTCAGGTCGGCACCGGCAGGACCGGTCAGGGTGATGGTGTAAGTCACCGCCTGGCCTTCCACGGCCGGGTTCGGCGAAATGCTCAGCTCGGCCCTCACGGTATCGACGGTGTCGGTCACAGTGAGGGTAGAGGTTGCACCGGTATTGAGGCTGCCAAAGCCATGGTCGCCCGCATTGGTGACGGTGATGTTCTGGATTTCACCGTCCTGGAACACATCATCGCTCTGGGCAGCGAACTCACCGGTCGTTGCAACCGTTTCACCTGCTTTGAACGACAAAGTCTGGCCATTGCTCAGGGTCACCGTGAAATCCCTGCCCGCCGGCTGGCTCAGGCTACCGGTGATGCTGGTCATCCCCCCTTCCTGCACATTGTTGCTGCTCAGGGTCAGCGTGGCCGCAAGCGGCTGAGGCTCGGGTGGTAATTCAGGTACTAGCACCGCTGCCTGCTGTGCCGGTGTTGCATTGCCCACGAACTCTCGCGCTTGCTCAACAGCAACGCCAAGTGGCCCGGTGGGGAAACCAATGGTGGGGGCGACCGACCCGCCCACTGCTTCAAGCATCACAAACGAATGGCCGCCCCCGATGCCACCAGGGTTCGCACCTGCCCCGGTTGGGCCTGCCGCGGTCGCTTCGAGTGCGGTTGTCGGGTCAGCACCGGCGGCGATGGCTTGTTGCAGTTCGTCAACGGATGGTGCGGCCTGCGCAGTGGCGGCGCTCAGGTCGGCCACGCTATCTGGGGCATCGGCGCTCCACTGGGTGTCGCGCCCCAGGTCGAGGATGCGCCCATCGGCCAGCTCCAGGCTCACCGCACCACCAGGGCCGGTCTGGATCTGTTCACCCGCGAACACTCGATCCCCTTCCACAAGCACACGCTGGGTGCCCTCTGGGGAAATAGCGATTACCTGGCCAACAATACTTTTGACTATGGCGATGCTCAAGGCGGCTCTCCCGGGTAACGTGTGCGATTGGCTTCCATGTTCGGCCATGCTTCGAGTGTTGTCGGCTGGCTACAAGGATGGTTTATTTTTATAAGTGTTTATTTTTTGACGCCAACTATCAGGCTTCTTGATTCAACCTTTATATAACACCGCTATTGATATCAGTTACCCAATAATAAACAACAAAACAAATAATGGCCTAATGACATTTCGATATTAAAGAAGATATTTTTTGCTTCTTCCTGCAAGCTACAGCCACCCTACTCTCAATCTGGAACATTGGTACCAGCGGCTATAGAGAAAGATTAATGCGAGCGTCGCTCGTTTACTCTATTCCGTTTGTCCTCGCTCCGACCGGGGCGGCCCGAAGCCTGCCCAAAGTGTCAGGTTTTGAAACAGCTTCATGCCTGTTCAGGTAAGCCGACAGACCTGCAACTTTTTACATCGGGTACTTGTTCCCCAGCATCTTGCGAGCGCGCTGCATCCAGAGGAGATATTTAACATTCGCGGTCCGACAAGATATTGGCTTGCTCCGAGCACAAAATATTGTCGCGCGTAGAACTGCTCGCCGTCGTTTACGAAACCCCTAACGATCCAGCGGGAACTGGCGCGCGTAGTTAACGTAAATGGGTCAACGACTGGTCACCCGAATAGATTATCAACCGTCTACAGATCGATTTTCCGGACGATAAGTCTATGCGGCTCTGTGAGGGAGCAATTTGTCAGGCTCTCTACATTCAGGCACGAGAGGCCCTCAAACGTGAACAAGCGGCAAGTTCATAGGCCTGAACCATTCTGCAACTGGAACGCTGATCGAGCGCTCAACCCGATTCACAGTGCTCGTCCATCTGTCTCGCGAGGGAGGCCAAGGGCTTGCTCCCGGGTGAAGGGGCAAGGCCCAAAAAACAAAAAAGCCCTGAATAATCAGGGCTTTAATGAGGAATGATGGCGGAAGCGTAGAGATTCGAACTCTAGGATAGTTGCCCATCGACGGTTTTCAAGACCGTAGAATGAATACCCAGTCCATGCTGCTTGCGCGGCGGAATCGATTCCAAAACAAAGACGAAACGGCACGGCTACAGGCCGCATTCCGCAAGGGTCGCCGTTTCAGTTTTGGAATCGATTTCGGGCGTGACCGAACGCCACTAGACAGGGCACTGAGGTCGCTATAGCGTTACCGCTCATTCAGGAGATATCAAATGGCCATTGATGCAGTCAAAAAGGGTTTTATCGAGGGGCTGAAATTCATGAACAGCCCGACCTCCTACCTGGTCGATGCGTTCGAAGAGTCCGTGAAGGAGCGACCGGAACCGGCAGGAATCGACGAACTCAGGGTGGAGACTGAGCGACGCGAGCTTGAAATGCGGATGTCAGAAGCCGAAGCCAGGGTTGCCCAAGAGCTGGCTATCGCAAGGCGCATCGAGACGGCTTACGAGGTGGAGATGACTGAGTACTTCGAATACGCCGGTAAAGGCCATGTTGGCGTGAGCGCAGAAGGTGAGGCCTTCAGCATTGGCGCCGGCGGCTCGGGGCGGCGCGTCAGCAAAAGAAAGTTCGTTTTCAAAGGTCACCCAGACTTTGCTCAAATTGAGGGTGCCCTTGAGCGCATCCAAGCGCCGGCCCCAGCAGTCGATAACGCTTGAACTCATGGACCTGAATTAGCTTCCGGTACTGCAGCAGTAGCGGAAAAAATCGACCTCAGGCCGCGACGTGTGCGGCCTGTGAATCGAACCTGTCTAATACGGTTCGGCTAGTTCCGGCGACTTTCACCCAGTAAAACCGCGATGTTTTTGAGCGGTTTTAGACAGTCGTAACCACCCTCCTCCGGCGTTCTGCCGACACACCCCAACCCCTATCGGATTCATCAAGAGCCCACAGTCTGGCCGACTCGACGATCTCTACGATGTCGACCAGGTCGTCGTCATCGACTTCCCGCCGCCTGCGTGCGGCATAGGCCATCTCATCGAGCACTGCCGCGCGCCCATCAGGATCAGTCACCGGGGCAGCCTGGTCGTTAAGCTCGGCCAGACAGACTCATGTAGCCAGGACATCATTTCTATCTGCTCCGTCCGCTTTCGACCCATAGCTGCCCTTGGCGCAGGGCAGCTAACGGCCAGAAGCGGACTCTTGGAGCGCCCCCCGATTGGGGATTAGCCGTGCTTTACCAGGTTAAGTGCCGGTAATGGCCCTCCAGGGAACTGCGCCAGGCGCCCTTCGCTTAGACCGCCCAAGTCGATACCGGCGAAGCCCAGTCGCTCGATTAACTGCGCCACTTCGGCTTTGGCCGCGGCATCCTCACCTGAGTAGAACAGCACCCGTCGGCCACCCTCGACCGTAGGCTCGCCACTTAGCAGCGCTGGTTGCAGGTGGTTGAACGCCTTGACCAAACGCGCCCCTGGCAGCATCCGTGCCACCACTTCGCTCGAGCTCTCGCCTCCCAGATCGAAGGGGCGGAAAGTCGGCGCCTCGATGGGGTTGTTGGTATCGACCACGATGCGTCCATTCCAGGGAGACAGGTTTTCTAGCGTGGCGGGAATTTTCGACCAGTTCACCGCGAGAAAGACGATGTCAGCCTGGGCGGCTTGCTCCCGGCTTACCGGTATGACTTTCGGCCCCAATTCGTCAGCCAAGCCCTGCAAGCTGTCCGGCCCACGGCTATTGGCGATGGAGACTTCGATCCCCGCCCTGCTCAGGGCGCGTGCGACGGCGCTGCCTATGGCGCCGGCGCCGATGATTCCAATCTTCATGTCATCTCTCCTCAGGCGGTGAAGCCGCCATCTACCATCAGCTCGGCACCACTGACGAAGGCCGCATCGGGGCTGGCCAACCAGGCCACGGCAGCAGCGATATCGCGACCCTCGCCGTAGCGGCCGACGGCAATGTTGGGGCGGACGAAATCGGCCACAGGGCCATCCGCCGGGTTCATGTCACTGTCGGTCGGGCCAGGATGCACGGTATTGACCGTGATGCCGCGCGGGCCGAGATCGCGCACCAGCCCGCGACTGAAACCGGCCAAGGCGCCCTTGGTCAGGGTGTAGGCGGAGGCGGTGGCAAAGGCGGCGTACTGCACCATGGAGCTGCCGATATGAATGATGCGCCCGCCACGCCCCATGTGCTTGAGCGCCTCCTGGGTGGCGACGAACACGCCGGTCACATTCACCGCGAGAATGCGCTGGAAATCCTCGAAGGCGATCTCCTCCGGGGCGCCGAGTACGCTGATGCCGGCATTGTTGACCAGAATGTCCAGCCGACCGAAAGTGCCGACGACCTTCTGTACCGCATTGCGCACCGCCTGCGGGTCGCCCGCATCGGCGGCAATAGCCATTGCCCTGCCACCGGCGGCAACTATCTCGCTGACCAGTGCCTCGGCCTTGACCGGCGAGGCGTTGTAGGTGATGGCGACACTGGCTCCGTCGGCAGCCAGGCGTTTGGCGATGGCGGCACCGATGCTGCGCGATCCGCCGGTCACCAAGGCGACCTGGCCGTTCAGGGGAAGAGTGATGTTGTTCATGATGCAGACCTCGTGTGGATGGTTGGTGTGCTCATGAAACGCTTTTCGCTTTCCACGCAGTAGCAGGTAATGATTAGAATTACCTTCAATCAATGATTGAAGGTGTGGTTATGGAGACCTTGGCTAATTTGGAGTCCTTCGTGCGTAGCGCCGAGTGCGGTAGCTTCTCCGCAGCCGCACGTCGCCTGGGTCTGACGCCGGCGGGCATCAGCCGCAACGTGGCTCAGCTGGAAAGCAACCTCGGCGTGCGCCTGTTTCAGCGCAGCACCCGACGCCTGACTCTGACTGAAGCTGGCGAACGCTTTCTCGGCAATGTGGGCGGCGGGCTTGAAAGTATCCAGGCGGCGATTGCCGATCTCACCAGTAGCGCCGGTGCCCCAGCCGGGATGCTGCGCCTGTCGGCGGCACCTGCCTTTGGGCGCGACTATCTGCTCCCCCTGATGCCTGAGTTCCTGGCTCGCTACCCGGCAGTCACTCCTGAATGGCATTTCGACAACCGCCAGGTAGAGCTGATCACCGATGGCTTTGATGCAGCAATTGGCGGCGGCATCGAATTGACGCCCGGCGTGGTGGCGCGCGAACTGGCGCCAGCGCATCTGGTAATGGTTGCTTCGCCGGCCTACTTAGCCGGAAGGCCAGCACCACATCAGCCAGGGCAGCTCGCCGAAATCGACCACTTGGGCATGAGATCGGCTCAGAGCGGCAAGGTACGCAGCTGGATGCTGCAGAACCCCAAGGGCGAGCGAGCACCGCTGGAGTTACGACCAAGGATGCTAGTAAACGACCCTCTAGCACTGTGTCAGAGCGCCTTGCTCGGGCTGGGCGTAGCCCTGCTTGCCGTACCGGATGTGCTGGCGCATCTGCAAAGCGGTGCACTGCAGCGTGTCTTGCCGGACTGGTATGTCGATGCCGGCCCCATCTCGCTCTACTTTGCCAGCCAGAAGCTGTTACCGGCCAAGACAAGGGCGTTCATCGATCACCTGATTGAGCAGTCCCGTGATCAGAAGTGGGGAAGACGGTTCGATGCGAGGCTTTTGGCGAGTAACTAATGTCTGCTTTTGGCCGATAGCTGCCTGTTGCGAAGGGCAGCAATGGGTCGAAAGCGGTCTGTCGAGAACGGCCGCTTTCGACGCGAAGCTGCCGTAGGCCCCGATAGGAAACTTTGTAGGAACAGCTTTACCCGCGAACACCCGCACAGGCGGTGCCATCTAACGCGGCGCCTGCTTCGCGGCGGTTCGACGCCTCGATGAACCTGCTCCCTCAGAGTACGTGGTGCACCCGCGAAGTCAGTTAATTTCAGCACCTGCCAGGGTTCAAAAGCAGCCTGCCAACGTGCCTCAAAAGGGATCGAGCCGTGCGTTGATGCCAGCCTCCTTGGCCAGCGCAATTAGGTTTTCAACGCCATCATGTTCAATTATGCAACCCACGTAATCGGCGCCGCCTGTATCCACATGCAGAAAGCGCTTTCCGAACCCGATCAGCCATCGATCGAAATCGATTAGAACCTGCATCAGTGATTGTGTCCCTTCATGCTTGCAGGCATAGACCTGGTCAATACCGCTGGCTTCAACCAGCTTCGGTGCCAGGTACTCGAAATCATCGAAGCCACGCACATCCACGGCCATGAGAATCAGATGACTGAGTGACTGGCCTTTCTCTGCGTCCAAAAGACCGCTGACGAGCGCGGTGGCTGGATCCTCTCCCTGGTTGTAATAGCGCAATACCCTTCTGACGAGACGCATGCGTTCTTTTTCAGGTAGGCGCGCCAACAAAACTTGGGTAAATACTTTCAACTGTGCACGCAGCGGATAAAGCTCTCGCATTATCGCGGCGTCGCTCATCCGTGGTTCATCGGGTGGAGGTTGTGTGAAGCGACCGCCGAACAATCGATCGAACAAGCCCATCGCCGTTTATCACCCTTGGTCACTGAAGTCTATTGCGAAGCTTACCCCAGAGGTTGAATGACGGCGAATAGGGGCTCGGTGATATCACCGCTGCCACAGGATTGCTGCTGCATTCAAAGGCAGCTCTGGGTCGATAGCAGCCATGCACGACCGGCAACTAACGCCCCCTGACCGCCGGGCGCATCGAGCGGCTCAAGCAGCCTCTTCATCCTCAATCAGCGCCCACAGCCTAGCCGCCTCGGCAAACTCCAGCATGTCGGCCAACTGGCCCGCATCAACGTCCCCGCGTCGGTGCGCAGAAATAGCGAGCTCGGCAAGCACCCCCGCTCGGCCATCCGGATCGGCTATCAGAGCGGGCTGATCATTGAGTTCGGCCAGCCAGGCCGCTGGCAGGCTCAACATTTGACCGTCCACAGTTGATCAATCCGCGTCGTGTAGGATTGGCTCATCATCTCTCTCCTCATCCCCCAGTCCGGAGTTGCCGGGACACTGGCGGCTCGCATTGTCCCCCTCCCCCAGCGCTCGTTGATGCTATCCATCACCTGCATCAGCCGGTCACATGCCACCGACTGCTTGAGAGCGAACAAGTCCTCTGAAAACTCACCTGGTTGCCGCAGGTCCATCAGCAGCACCTCAGCCTTGCTGTAGCGGAACCCGGGCCTAAAGATCCGCGCGACCGCATCCGTGGCCAGTCGAGTCATCAGCAACGTGTCGCAAGTTGGGTATGGCAGTTCCACCAAAGCGCCCTGGGCGTGGTGCGCCTCGTCCGGGTTGAACATGCCGGTGCGGATGCTCACGCGCATTCGCTTGCACACGGAGCCTTGAACCCGGAGCTTTTCTGCAGCCCGTCCAACGTAAGTGGCCACGGCCTGCTTGATCGGCGCCAGCTCAGTCAGCCGCTTTCCGAACATCCGACTGCAGCAGATCTCGTGCTTCGGCGGTTCGGCCTCGTCCAGTTCAAGGCATGGCGTGCCAGCGAGCTCCCGGGCCGTCTTTTCAACCACAACGCTGAACTTCTGGCGGAGTGTCCAGGCGTCAGCTTTGGCCAGGTCCATGGCTGTGTGGATACCCATTGCCTCAAGGTGAGCGGTCATACGTCGACCAATGCCCCACACTTCCTTCACCTGGGTATTGCGCAACACCCAATCGCGCTTGAACGGATCGGTGATGTCGACCACGCCCCCCGTCTGTGCCTGCAGGCGCTTGGCCGTATGGTTGGCCAGTTTCGCGAGCGTCTTCGTGCCAGCAATGCCGACGCCTACCGGAATTCCCGTGCACTGGAAGATCCTCGAGCGCAGCTTTCGCCCGAACTGGGTCAGGTTTTCCTGAATGCCGGAGAGGTCAGCGAAACACTCGTCGATGCTGTAGACCTCTGTTGCCGGCACCATGGCCTCGATCAGCGTCATGACCCGCTCGCTCATGTCGCCGTACAACGCATAATTGCTGCTGAAGGCCATGATGCCGTGTCGGCGCAGCTTGTCCTTCGCCTGGAAAAACGGCTCGCCCATCTTCACAAAAGGCTTGGCGTCGTATGACCTGGCGATCACGCAGCCGTCGTTGTTGCTCAACACGACGATCGGAGTCTTGGCTAGGTCCGGGCGAAACACGCGCTCGCAGCTCGCGTAGAACGAGTTGCAGTCGATCAGCGCAAACACCTGGTCACTGCGCATGGTCACGAACGCTGTAACGCACAACGCCCCATATCACGAGCTCGTCGCCTTCCATGATGTAGCGCGGCGGATATGCAGGGTTCTCGGACTTCAGGATGACCACGCCATCGCGCCGGTGCAGGCGCTTGCAAACTGGCTCGCTGTTCACCGCGGCAATCACTACATCGCCGTGCTCAGCCTCGCGACCGCGATCGACAATGACGATATCCCCGGAATAGATGCCTGCCCCTTGCATGCTGTCGCCTTCCACTTTCACCAGATACACATGGGGCGCGCGGAGGTCGAATAACTCATCAAGGGAAATATGGCCTTCCAGATGGTCCGCAGCAGGCGAAGGGAACCCGGCCGGCACGCGAAACGAATACAGCGGGAGCGGTTCGGTACCGCCGGTTGGCGTACCCAAGAAAGTAATGGTCATGGTGGAAGGTCCGAAGAAAACTGTATGCATATACAGTAAATCCGGCATCGGCTGCTCGGTCAATCCTGGGCGATGAAAATTCTGACGGGCGAGAGGGGGAAATATGTGCGGACGGTACTCGATCTATGAGTCGATGGATCACTACCTGCGTCAGCTATCGCTGGATCTGGTCGTAATCAATGGTTACGACCATGAACCGATCAGTCGCTTCAATGTGGCACCTTCGACCCGCGTCGAGGTCATCCGCAGAGTAGACGAGGGGCTGAGCGTGGATAGGGTCAAGTGGGGATGGTCGCCTTTCTGGGCGAAAGGGAAACGCCCGGACCCGATCAATGCTCGGGCCGAGACGGTGGTAATGGGAAAGTTCTTCAAGGCTCTGTGGCCGAACGGGAGAGCTTTGGCGCCGGCAAATGGCTGGTTTGAATGGGTTCCAGATCCTACAGACCCGAAGCGAAAGCAGCCCTACTACATCACGAGCGCCGATGGCGGACCGCTATTTTTTGCCGCGCTTGCAGAAGTACATCAGGGGCTGGAGCCAGATGAGCGGGATGGATTTGTCGTCATCACGGCCGCTGCTGATCAAGGCCTGGTCGACATCCACGACAGAAAGCCCCTAGTGCTCTCGCCTGAAACCGCAAGGGAATGGCTGGATCCAGCCACAACAGGCGAACGTTTGGAAGCCATTGTCGAGGTTGGATGCCGGCCAGCACAGGACTTCCAATGGTTTCCAGTTGGCAAGGCGGTGGGGAATGTTAGGAACCAGGGCCATGAGCTGATTGAGCCGGTCAGTGAACAAAACCGCCAGGGCGACCTAGAGCTCTGAGCTGGTAGTCGGTTACCGCCTGGAACTGCGACTCGGCAATTAGCCGCAGACGCTCCACCTCTTCCGCCGGCTCATCCGAAGCCTGCGCCTCATGGTAACGCTTCCATGCCTCTATGGCGTCGGTGTACATGGGATGATCAGGGAAAAGGATCGGCGGCTTACACTTCATCGGGGTTCCATACTGAGGAGGCCATCACTGAATAGTAGCCGGTGCCCGCCCTGCTTGGATTAACTGGTAATTAATGACCGCTTGGTATAGCGAATCCGCCAATAGGCGTAGGCGCTCGATTTCTTCAGGCGGCTCGCCACGGTCCTGGGCTTGGTGGTACTCCCGCATGGCATCAATGGCTTGCTGAATCAGCGGCTCACCCGCCTCAACCATACCAATGAAAGAACGCTTGTCCACTGCTCCACTCCGACTGTTTGACCGGAGAATAATAGGACAAGACGAATCAATCAGCTGAAGCAAGGACGGTTTTCGAGCCGCAATCGTTTCAGAACAGCTGCCCCAGATCTGCGGGCGTCCAGTTCATTATCACCAGCTCACCGCTCACATCGGCCTGGCCATGCCGCTGGTTCGTGGTGGTGTACCGGATATCTAAGTGCTCGAAGTGGAATCCGTCAAAGGCCGCTCGGATGTCGGGATGATCGTTGATGCTCACCATCACCTTGCCTTTGCAAGTGCGCATGAACTCGGCTATCCGCTCATATTGTTCGAACGGGAAATCGACCCCGTAGCCGGCGGTCTGCCAGTAAGGCGGGTCCATGTAGAAGAAGGTGTGCGCTCGATCGTAGCGCTGCGCACAGTCGAGCCAGGACAGGTTCTCGACGTAGGTTCCAGCCAACCGCTGCCAGGCGGCGGACAGGTTCTCTTCGATGCGCAGCAGGTTGATGGCAGGACCGGTGGTGGCGGTACCGAACGTTTGCCCAGTGACCTTGCCGCCGAAGGCGTGCTGCTGCAGGTAGAAGAACCGCGTGGCGCGCTGGATATCGGTCAGCGTCTCCGGTCTCGCCATCTTTTGCCACTCGAAGATCTGGCGGGACGACAGCGCCCATTTGAACTGCCGGACAAATTCCTCCAAGTGGTTCTGCACCACCCGGTACAGGTTGACCAGATCGCCGTTGAGATCATTCAAGACCTCCACAGGAGCGGGTTGGGGGCGCATGAAGTACAGGGCAGCGCCACCGGCGAAGACCTCGACGTAGCACTCATGGGCGGGGAAAAGTGGGATCAAGCGGTCGGCCAGGCGGCGCTTACCGCCCATCCAAGGAATGATTGGGTTAGTCAATTTGCAAACCTTTACTGTATGGATGAACAGGTGCTAGGCTCGCCGTGCTTTGTGCACAGAGCGGGAGCCTTGGCTGGGCTTGCAGGTATGGTCTGCGGGTTCGGCGGTCAGCAGGGATGTTGACGCATCCCCGGTGGCCGCTCTCTTTGCATGAAGCCTTCGATCTTATTGGTGGGCGCTTACTGGCGCCCGCTTTGCAACTAGGGCGTCGTACTCGCGCTCGCACTGCTGGCCGGCAATCCTGGCTCGGTCAAGCGCTGTCGCCAGCTCTCCCGCTCGTTCGTCAGACCGTGCGAGCAGGTCGGAGAGCACCATGGCGGCGCGGGTGGCTGCCTGGCCTCGGGCGATAGCGACGGTATCCGGGCCGGGACAACTGACGGCGGCAGCGAGCTGGGCGGCTTCGCTGCGCAACAGCCGGCCAGTAGCATCGGCGCCAGCAGCGCCAGCATCAGCAATCGTTCTTTCTTCCTGGGCATGGGCTCTCGCCTCCTCCTGCGCTGTGGCGCGTCGCTGTTCTTCCTGCCTTGCCTGTGCTGCGGCTCGCTGGTCGCGCTCAGCGACTTCCAGGCGGTAGTCGGCAAGCTCTGACCTGGCAGCCAAAACCTCAGATTTTCCCGCTCCCACTCGTATTTCCTGGGCTCCAGCCACAAGCAGCAACGCTGCCAGCCACCAGCACCAGGTCGGCACAAGCCTCACCAGCTGCTCCATGACGCCTCCCAGTCCGGCAGGTCGACCGTCTGACCGGCAAGCGCGTGGGTGCAGTCGGTGAGGTACTGGATGCGGCCGTCCGTGACGAACGAGTGGCAGACCTTGGCGACCTTGGTCTGCACGATCTCGCCGCTCAGAATCTTGTCGCGGATTTCCAGCGTGGCGGCCGGGGGCTCCCATTGATCCCATTGAGCCAAGACCGATGGCGTGAATGTGGGGGAATCGGCGTTGCCGTTATAGCCCCAGCGCGGGCCGGGTCCGGCGCCAACATTTAGGCTATGAGGCGCATCGCAGCCTGCGCAGAAGAACCACAGCGATCCGTCATGGGCCCGGCCCAGGCAGCGGCCTATCGTTTTAATGGTCATGCCAGCACCCCGCCAAGCTCGACCCAGCGCCCGAGCAGCTTGTCCAGGCGGTGCGGGTTTTGCCCATAGCTGTTGCCCGGGAAACTGGCCCAGATGTTCGAGCACTTGGCGATAGCCTGTTCGATGCGGCCGGACTTGATGTCGTCCAGCGCCTTGCGCTCGCGGATCTGCTGCAGCGCGATGCGGTCTTGGTTCTCCGGCGTGAATCCGCCAGCCAGACGAAGGCTGACCCGGTACGCATCCCAGTAACGCTCGAGCAGCTGGTACCGGCCGGCAGCCGTGCTGGTCACAGGCTTGCCGTTGATGGGGAATGTCAGCTTGCGCCGCGGGTGATCGTCATAGCCCTGAAACAGGCCGCCGCCGTACAGAACGTTGTACCCGTCATCGCTTACCCTGACGGTTGAGGTGCCTTCAGAGAAAGCGATCAGGTCCAGAAACCGGAGCACGTTCGCGCCTCCGGTCTGGGTTTCGGTGAGTCTGGCCATGTTTTCTCCAGGCACAAAAAAGCCCGCGCTGGGCGGGCTGTGTGAATTTGGTATGAGGGTCAGTTCTGCTTGTACATCTCGAATATCTTCTGCGCGTACAGGGAGTGACCATAGTCATTCGGATGCCACATTACGCCGGCGGACGTGCCGAGGCCCTGCGTCCCGAGAATCGCGGCAATGTCAGAAACTGACCTGTAAGGGACCCGCTTCAACGCTGCGATTGAGCGCATTTCTTGGTCGATTTTGACCTGGTCGGCAGGGTAGATCCCGTTCGACTCCAGCGCTGATGGATACCAGGGGCCGACCGCGACAACCTTAGGACGGCTGCTCATCCCTTTGGCCATGTCCAGAAGGCGGCCGTAGTCAAAGCGAAACTGGTAGACATCAGCCTCAGCGTCATCGTGCTCTCCAAGCTGGATCACCACCAGGTCTGGCCTCGCATCAGCAACGTTCCTGAAGCCCTGAATGCGCTCGGCAATGCTCCCGCCGCCTCCATAGGTGTGATAACAGCGGACAACTGGCTGGCCTCGATCCTGTTGGATCAAGCGAGATACCACGCCGGGAAAGTCCATCTGGTCGCTGGTTGCAGCCATGCCGGAAACATGATCCCACCCAAGGTCACGAATTGTTCCCTCGTTGACAGAGTGCCGGGTGATGCTGTCGCCAATGAACAGGATGCGGTATTGCCCAGGCTCCGGCGCTGGACATGCGATATGGTCGTCCAACTGTGACTTAGGCCCGGCGAAGCAGGCAAAGCTGAAAACCAGTGACGCAATGAACACAGCGGCGCGCATCATCAACTCCTTTTTTCGATGCGCGCAATATACACACGTTTCTTCTTGCTATCGCCAAACCGTGATCATCGTTAAGCCAGATCGGAAGTCTGCTCACTAGCGTCCGCTGCAGTAACTGTCACCGTAGCTGAATAACGCTTGAGGACCTGTGCAGTTCGCACAAGCGCGGCAGGCTGCTCCTTCAGCAGCTGCCGGGCGGCGCTATCCGCCTCCTGCTCAGTTGCATATTCGGTCTGGTGGATCGGGTCGAAGTTGTTGCTGCTGTTGATGACGATGAAAGGCATGGTTTTTCTCCGGGCAGAAAAATACCGCCGGGCGGCGGTTGAGTTGGGTGTTGCTGCGAGTCAGGCCGGTGGTGCTGGCCAGTCGATGGTGGTGGGGTAGCCGGGTTGCTCGGGCAGCCGGCTGAGTGTCAGGCGGTAGCGCTTCCAGGCTTTCAGGGCGTCGGCTTCGGCCGGCGTCGCGTCGTCCAGCTCAACGGCATCCTGCAGCGGCGCAATGACCGCATCGGCAGCCGCCCGGCGCTGGGCAATCTCGGCGGCAGCGGTCGCCCGCAGCTGCTCATTAGCCGCCTGGGCCTTGTGTTCGGCGGTCACCAGCTGGCCCCAGTCGATCGCGGCAACCCCCTGTGCCGGCGCCGGCTGCTGAGCGGCAGGAATCGGAAGCGCGATCATGCCGTCGGCCGGCGCCACAATGTCACGCGGAAAACACGCCTCCTGGCTGGCATCTATCGGAATGGGCAGCAGCAGCACTAGCGCCAACTGGCCCTCCACGCGTTCGACGGGCGCAACTACCCAAGGGCAACCGATGGCCTCGGCCGGCAATGTGGCGCCCTCCGGCAGCGCGGAAAAGTCAAGGGTCAGACCGTTGATGGTCAGGCTGTCGCCTTGCTTGTAGACGGTCAGCGACTGCCCCATGAAGAACACGGGCGACAATTTAATTTTCATCAGTACCACCTTCCGGTTGCGGTCCAGCCGATATAGCAAGTTTGTCCAGGCGTCCAGGCCCCCTCAATGAGCATCGTTGCATTGCTGGTCGCACAGCCGCTGAGCCGGTTGATCTGAACGCTGTTGTTAGACACTGGATAGGCCATGGTGACCTGTGTGGAAATCTTCGGATTGGAAGTACTCACAAACCCAGTAAATGCTGCCGGGAACGTGACTACGGTCGGGGTGGGCGTCAGCGACGCTCCATTGTGGGCCATGCCGACTATGCCCCAGCAAATCTGCGTACCGTCTGCGAAGCGGATGAACTCACCGTTGGAATTGCTGCCCCGCTGCATCACAGAACCCGTCGGCACTCCTGAGGCTTGCCCCACCGAACCGACGATGTTGGCTCTGTTGAATGCAGTTGCGATGAAGGTGTAGAGCTCATCGAAGTTTGCGATCGCCTTCAACCACGCGCTTCGGCGGTCGTCTCCACCGGCACCGTTTGGCGCCGTGCCGAGGTTGATTACCTGTTTTGCCATGTCGCTTCCTTAAATAGGCTTCATTGGGCGAGAGGCGAATAGCGTTCGGCCATTCACGCTCAGCGGGTTAACGCCATCGAAGTTCTCGCAATACATTTGGAGCACATCACGCCTACCAGGAAGGAAGCCGCCGTAATTCGTCCGAATAGGCTGAGTGGTTTGAACAACGTTGGTGCAGGAGAACAGCGCATTGGCCAGGACATAGTCGCTGTAACTTCCCGTCCAACCCATCTGGGCTGAAGAGGCGTAGTAGCTTATCCCGGTAATGGGCGCGCCAGCGTTGACGAACGAATTGTTCGCTGGCTGACCGTTCAGCAATGCAAGATTGGCTGTCGTTACGAACGTGCGATTACCAGAGGCATCACGTACAGAGGCGCCGTACATATCAACTGTGGTGTTTGGCGTCATGTAGCTCGCACAGAACCACTTGATCGTCATCGGGTAAAGCGCAGTGTCGCCATGCGCCCCCTGGTGGTTGTATGCCTTGATGCGGAAACCAGTCCAATTGCCCGGCGTCCCCGTCACAAAGAAGTTGCCAACCATCATGTAATTTTCGGCATTCAGGAAGATCAACGGCCGCTCATAGGTGGTAATCGGCTGCGGAAAGGTCACGTTTCCATATTGGATCTGGTTCGCACTTCCCGGCCCCTGAAAGCCGATGTTCAAGCCTCCGCTGTAGCGAACCGTCAACACCTGGTTGACTGAGTCAATCTGGGTGCGGATGCTGTTATTGGAAGCCCGGATACCATAACTGCCTGGGGCGGCGAACGGCTCACCGCCTTGCGACAAGATCATTACCTGCCAAGTCAGAGTCCCGGGCTGCCGTAGCTGCAGCTGACCCGGAGTGGCCCATGCCGGCGGGGTGTAAGTGAGATCTGACCCGTTATACAGTGCATCAACCACCACGAAAGACGCGGCCTGGATCTCGGGTATCGAGATGTACTGGTCGAACCCTCCATTGCCGGCGACCTGCATCATTTTCAGCGACCGCACCGAAGTGATAGTCGTATCCAAGGTAATGGCTCCGAACGCATCCCGCGTCCGAAGCCCGTACAGATCAGCCATCAGGTAAGCCTCCCCACAGCCGTACGCTCGGTGCCATTGGCGTCATACACATAGAGGCCTCCGTTGTTGAGTAATGTCGAGCCGTTGGCATCCTGGCCTCGCAGGGTGAATGTGCCCGCAGCAAAGTTGATTTCCAGCAGGGGCAGGCCCTGGGCGTTCAGCGCGGCAGATCGAATGGTCATCCCTGCCACTATCTGCTGGATGAACGCGGTATTAATCACCGCCTGGTTGATGAAGACCTGTCCGCCTTCGACCACGAACGGCAGGATCGTCTGGCCATTCAGGCTGTCGATGATCGCCAGCCGCTGGGCCATCAGCAGGATCTCGCCCTCCTCCCCATTGCTGCCGATCGCGATGCCCGAGACGACCTTGCGGCCGCCCTGGTTTGTCTCGACCTTCAGCGTGGTTTGAGCCGACACCCTGCCATTGATGTCAGCCATGACCTCGCTGACCTGCTGGACCGACGCATTGGTCTGCCCCATCTGCGCTTGGACCGTTTCGACCTGCCGCCCCATTGCGATGCCGTCCTCGATCCGGGCCGATTGCTCAGTCCAGACACCCACCAGGCCACCCGTGGCGCCAGCCAGGCCGGAGCTGTCACCTTCCATTTCCGGGTTCACCTGGACATACAGCCCGTCCAGGCGGCTGGCCTGGGCGGTGATTGCCGTGCCCTGCTGTTTCACAACCGTGTCCATCTGGCTGATCGCAGTGGCTTGACCGGTGACCGTTCGAGCACTGGGCCCAGCAACAAACGGCGACGGGGTATTGCTCTCTCCGACCCGCTTTTCGACCATGATCGAGTCCACCACCATCGAGGCGCTTGGCGCTCCATGCCGGTTCGGGTAGATCAGTAGACCGACCTTGCCGCTTTCCGTGATGGTGATTGGGAATGTGATGCGCGTACGCTCGGTGGTATACGGCTGGGTCGCCGATCGAGAGGTCACTCCGTTGTACAGGTTGACCATCATGGAGCCGGCCGTGCTGCCTTTCACATACATCGACACCAGGTAAACACCAGGCTCAACCCGGATGTTGAAGGCCGCCGGATTGTTGGTCGGAGCTAGCACGATGTACGAAAACAGGCTGTCGGTGTCTGCCTCCATGGAGTAGCCGAACCCGGAGTCAGCCTCGAACACCACCACTCCAGTCTTGGTCAACAACGCGCCCCCAGTAACTGGCAATGTGGCCGAAGTCAGCCAGCTGTAGGCACTGTCGAGCAAATTGGCGCCGTTCCCCCCAATTTCTCCCACGCTGCTTTGCAGTTGCGTCAGAGCCTGGCCCTGGCTGGTCAGCGTGTTGCCTTGCTGGGTGACACTCGCGCCGAGGGTGCTGATGGCATCCGAGTTCGCTGTATCGGCAGCGGTGACGCGGCGCGCGACGATGTTGCACCACAGCGATCGACCTGTGCCGTCCGCCGGTTCAGTACGGGTTAAAAACCGCGCCGATACGGCCCCCGCCGGCGCAGTAATGCGCCCGGCGTAAGACTTGAATCCTGTCGCCGCAGCCACCACCGAGAACGCGTTGAAATAGCCCAGGTTGGTCCCGGCCTTGTCAAAGAACTGCATCTGCAGCCGGGCAGTTTGGCCAGCGGTCATGTACCCCGGCCAGATATCCGCCGACAGGTCGAACTGCTCGCCGCCAGCAGTCACTACGTTTGCTGCCGCCCCGCAGAAGCTGTTCGTATAGAACGACACGCCCTTGCCAGCGGAGGGATGCGCCGAGACGTTGGTTATCCGGGCATCACCGGTCCAAGGATCAACCAGGCCATCTTCGAAACTGCCACGCAGGATCAGGTTGTCAGGCTGCTGGCCGATGGACGCCTTGATCTGAGTGAGAGAGGTGCCTTGGGTGGTCAGCGTGTTGCCTTGGTTGGTGACTGCGGTTTGCAACGCCTGCAGCGCAGAGGCGTCAGCCTTGGCCGCCACTTGAGCAAGTGCGCTGGCCGCCGCCGCCGCTGCATCGGTGGCCACCTTGTCGGTCACAGCAACCCAGGCGGACCCGGTCCAGCGCTTCGGCGTGTTCGCCGCCCCCGTGGTATCGATCCACAGGTTCTGCGCCAGGCGCTTGTCCGTTGCCGGCTCGGTGCTGCTGTAGATCACCTCCCCTTTGCCGCCGGCCTTGTCGGATGCCGCTTGGGCAGCCTGCTGCGCAGCCGTCACGTTGCCGTTTGTGGTCTGCAAGCTGCTGCTCAAGCCAGTGATGGCCGAGGCATTCGCCTCATCACCACTGATCCGGGCGGTACGCTCATCCACAACCGAGGCCACGGACGCCGAGGGCGCGATCTGGCCCACAGCGATCCAGTCGATTTCGAACACATCACCCGCCGACCCGCTGAGCCACAGGTAAAACCTGGTGATCGTGCTTTCCGACCAGTCGGAACCGCCAGCAGACAGCTGCGACATGTCCCACTCCAGCACCATGCTCTGGCCGACCGTCAGACCCGGGTTTGGTATGACTTTGCTGTATGACGAGTTCGAGGCGTGGTTAGCGGTCGCATAAGTGACCTGCCCGCGCCATCCGGTACCGGCTCGACGAGTAATCCTGCAGCGAATGCGGTCATGATCGCGCCCATTTATAGAAACAACCGGACTGTTGAGGCAACCGTTGATGTCAGTGTTTGTGGCGATGAGACGACCATTCTCCACCGCCAGGCTGCAGCGGGTACCCGACCAGGCTTCAACGGTCGAAGCGAAGCTGTAGTTCAGAGCCGTATCGAACCCGCCAGACTCGGCCCGGATCGTTGCAATCTGCGAAGCCAGGGCCGCGTCCGCGTTGGTTCGCGCCGTGGTCTCGTTGCTGATCGCCGACGAGTTGGCCGCGCTACTGGCTGCCACGGTGTCGATCCGCTGCCCCAGAGCCGTGTCGGCATTGGTGCGTGCGGTGATCTCCGACTGAATGGCTGCAGCATTATCGCCCGTCGAGGCAGTGACAGTGTCAATGCGCTGGCCCAAGGCGGCATCGGCCGATTGGCGAGTCTGCGCCTCGCTGGTGATGGCAGTGCCGCGCGCCTGAGCCTCGGCCAGCAGGCCTTGAGCACGCGCCGCTGCTTCTGCGTCGATCGCCTGGGTGCGCGCCGTAGCTTCGGCTGCCAATCGCTGTGCCACAGAGCCGTCCAGCGTTGGCGGGCCCGAGATCAGTTCGATCTCTTGTCTCAGCGCGGGCGCCAACTGGCCACCCTCGATCTTGTCCTTCAGCGCATCGAGCATGTTGCCTACATCGGTTGATGTGGAGGCCACCACCTTCAGGAAGGCGCTCACTCCGTAGGCATTTTTCGAGCGAACGAAGTAGGTATAGTTGGTGGCAAACGCCAGACCGGTGTGGGTCAGGGACAGGCCTTGGCCCAGGTACTCACCCTCGGTTGCCTGCGGGTTCGTCGAGAAGAAGTACTCGTAGGTGCCGCCATTCAGCCCATGGAGCGTATTGCTCGGGATCAACGTGATGGTGTCGATAGTCGCCTGCACGACACACGACTCTGGGATCGGCGGACCGTCGATGATGACAGCGATGCTGGCCTCGCCGGAGCGGGTCAGCGGGCCAAGAGCCGCCACACTCATGGTGTAACTACCAGACGGCAGACCTGACAGTGGCAGCTTGAGCGCCGTAGCCGGTACCTGCTGGGCCTGCACTGCGGCCGCACCTTGGCGGATCGTGATGGCGTAGCCCGTGACCACGCCGTAGGGCGCTGCCCACGACAGGGTACCCTGTACCGACTCGGCATTGTCCTCGGTCGACCAGGCGAGTCCGGTAGGACTACCCAGACCGCCGGCCGGCAGTTTGATGAAGCCGATCGGATTGTACGGTTGGCCCACGGCGTCGTCGAAGATTGCCGGCTCGTTCTGGGCAACCGAGACGTTGCAGCCACTGTCGGCGCTCATCGACCAGTCGGTGACGATAAACTCACCCACAATATTCAGGGATGGCAGGTTGACCTTCACCGAGCGGCCAGGGCGGCAGTTGTAGCCCATGAAGTTCATGGGGATCGACAAGGTGCCGCCTGCACGCCGGCGGCGCAGCTCGATGTTGGCCAGCCGTTGGGCCTGGTACGGGTTGCTGACGTAGGAGAACGACAGTGTTTCTGCCGCCTCGCCGCCGTCGGCCACCACCCATTCGCTCACCGACACCTCGGGATAGTCCGTCTCGGCCCAGGCCTGCGCCGGGTCCACGAAGGTACCGCGCACGGTATTGATCGCTGAGTCGTTGGTTGGCTCGGTGCTGCCGGTGACGGTGCCGATCACCATGTCCTCGGTGATCTCGAAGTCGTACGGGCCGTAGTAGGCCCCGACCTGCAGCATCCAGCGACCACCGACACGGATCAGCTTGCCACCGCATGCTGCCTCCAGCTTCTGCATCACCTGGGTGCGCGACTCGTCGGCGCCAATGACACAGCCGGAGCGATATCGCGCCGAGGTGCTGCCGTCTGCGTTGGCCAGCATCTCATCGCACACGCTGGCACTGTTGGCGAAACTCGCGAACACGATTTCATCATCCGGCACGCCGCAACGGTTGCGCAGGAACCAGAGGATGTGAAGTGCGGTGTTTTCGCTGTAACTGGCGGTCCCGGTCCGAGGATCGTAGATATCCCGGCGCCCGCGAAGTACGAAGCGCACATCCGGAATGCCGGAGGGATACTTCTCGGCGCTGTACTTGAACGACAGCCGGACGAAAGACAGGCCTCGGCCAATCTGGGTGTCGCGCCAGTCCGGGCTATTGGCTTTCAGGAAGGCATTCACCTGAGTCGGGTTGGTGACCAGTTCATAGGAGGCGTGCTCGCCGTAAGCCTGAACGACCTCCTCCCCCAGGAAGATGTCTTCCAAGCCATCGATCTCCCCCTCCGACAGCACGTAGACCATGTGCAACCATTCGCCGTCAGTCTGGTCGCCGGCCTGCTCCTGCCCCCAAGCAAGAACGCCACCAGTGCTCACCCGGCCCAGCACGTACCGAGCAGCCGCCTTGGACGATCGCAGGGTCTGGCTGGAAGGCTCATTGGTGCGCAGCGAGCCGGTATCGAGCTTGTCCTGCTGCGACGCAACGTAGAACGCCATCGCTGCGCCCGCCAGCGCACCCCAAGGCCCGCCTTGGATGAAGCCGATGGCCGCGCCGATAGCGACCTGGGCAACCTTCTTGACTGCTGAACTCATTCAACTCTCCACACCGTCAACGGCTCACACTCGATACGCCCGACCCCTTCGGGGGACACCGACCAGAACTCATCCGCCCAGAACACCGCCACACCTCGCCCGTTGGGGCCGTCGTACAGGGCGATGTCGCCCCGCTGCAGCAGGCCTGGCTGGATGCGAACAAAGCAGGCATCCCAGGCGGCCTCCAGCGAGCCGTGCAGCTTCTTCAGCAGGCGCTTGGCTCCGGCCTCGGATGAATAGCGGCCCCGGTAGGCTTCGGCAGGATCGACACCGCACACCGCCTGGGCGCAGTCGGCTGCAAACAGGCAGCAGTCAAATTCGCCCCACGAAAAAGGCCGCTCGGTGGCGGCCTTGATCGTGTTGGCAAGCTGTGTCGTCCAATCGCGCTTTCGCATGGCTATGTCTCGTAGGTGAACTTCGGTGCGTCCTTGGAGGCGCCCCAGTAGATGGGCCAGTCGGCGATTTGGGCGATGGCGAAGAAGAAGCGGTCGTCCTGCCGGCGAGCCCGGTGATTCTCGTCGGTCCAGCGCTCGGTACCGGTCCGGTTCCACTCGGCCATGCGGTCGATGAGAGGAACCGTGATGCTGTTGCCCTCCTCGCCGTTGCCCGCATAGGAGAACTTGGCGGCGTCCATGCGCCCGCTGAACAGGATATCGGCGGCATAGCTGCCGTCCTGGTCGAACACCACGAACATCAGCTTGCCGTTGCGCCCCCGGCACCCCTTCAGCGAGGTTTCAGTGATGATCTGGGCGTCCAGGCCGTTGAGCGTCAGGTCCACCGACATGGGCGAACCCGAGTTGCTGCTCTCCTGCGACTGGCCGACCTCCCCGAAGCTGCCGACGCCCTGATAGGTGATGCCACCGATCACCAGGTCGCCGGTACCGGTATGCGCGAAAACCATCCCATCGGGGAAATCCAGCTGGCAGGCGTATACCGCCATGAAGTTGCCCTTGGCGATGATGTCGACGACTGTCTGGCTGAACGGGAAAACACCGGTAGCCATCAGAATGCCTCTCGAAATTGCAGAGTCGAGTTCGAAACCACCGGCTGGGTGGTCCATTCGTTGGTGTCATCCATGCGGCGCATCTCGCAATAGGGATTCTTGTACTCCACCGCACTGCCGACCGGGATCAGCTTGCGGATGCGCTTGTTCACCGCAATCACGGCTTTGCCAGCGGCGTCGGAGGAGACGTGCTCCACCACCTCAAACATCTCCCCGCTGATGGTGATGAGATCGCCGCGGCTGAATACCGGCCGGCTGGCCAGCATGCCTTGCAGCTGCATGACGCTGGCCTGGGCATTGGCGACTGCCACCGTCGGCGTGCCGATGTTGTCCACCCGCGCTCGGGTGAGGTACGGGATGTTTACCGTGCCGAACATCCCGTGCAGGCGGCCCAGCAGCGATGTCAGTTCGCGTTCGTCCTCCTCATACAGAACGCCGAAATTCATGGTGCATTTCCAGTAGGAGCCGGGCTGAGCCACGATCTGCTGCGAATTTGACAGCGAAGAACTGAAGCCCCGGTTGTTGTAGACGACACCCCAGGTGACCTCAGTGGGCTCCAGGTCCTCGGGCCATTCCTCCGCCATTGAGTCACTCCAAAAAGAAAGCCCGCCGAAGCGGGCCGAGCATAGTTACCGCCGCTGCAGCATCTGCCGCCCGGCGCCGTTGGTTTTGAAGTCTCGCAGCATGAGCTCGTAGCCATCCCGCGCCCCCTGCTCGGCGGCACGCCTAACATCGGCCACGGTTGCTGCATTGGCTTGTCCACCGACCTGGATGTGCTGAGTGATGCCACCGAATGAGATCGAGGACGCCCCGCTGTCACTGCCGGCGTTCATGGCCACCACCCCCAACGAGCCGTCAGGCCCGCGCGCCAGCGGCATGATTGCCTCCGGCCCGGCCTCCGCGAAAATGCCCGCCCCCTTGGCAAAGGCGAACATCTGCGGGCTGTCGTGCACCTGGTTGGAGAACGAGGACAGGCTGGGCGAGTCATAGACGCCGCCCTTGGCGTTGGGAACGACCTCGCTGAACCCGGTCATGGTCCCCTCACCAAGCGCGGCGCTGCCGCCACCGAAGAAGCTGAAAGCCCCGCCGAGGAAGCCCACCATGGCCTTGCGCACCTGAATGCGGATCAGGTCCTCGACGACCGAATCGGCGAAGTCCTTGAACGACAGCTTGCCGGTCTTCACGAACTGGGTGAGCGCATCCTCGGCGCCGCTGAACATATTGCCGAACAGGTCGCGGGTCTGACCGGCAACATCGGCGGCGCTGTCGCGGTAGTTGGCCCAGGCCGAAGTGGCACCGTTGCTCCACTCAGCCTGCGCTGCATCGATCTTGGTGAATCCATCCCGCTGCGCCTGGACCAGCTTGTCGCCATATTCCTGCCGGAGCGCGATCTGCTTCTCCAGTTCCTGCCGCTGCTTCTCGGTCGAGGCCGTGGCCAGCTCATCCCGCAGCGCGAGGATTTTGTTGTTGTTGTCCTGCTCGAGCGCAAGGCGGGCCTGCGTGCGCTGAGCCTCCTTGTCTCCCATCCCGACAGCCGCGGCAGCTGCATCGGCCTGCTGCCGGGCGATTGCGAGCTGACGCTCCAGGTCGGCCTGGTACTTCATGGCCTGCGACAGGCCGGTGGAGGCCTGCACCGCCGTGTTGAATTGATCAGCCAGCCAGGCGACACCGCGACCGTACTCCTCCTGAGTGATCTTGTTGTTCTTCAGCAGGAGATCGAGGTTGGCGACCTGCTTTTTGAACTCATCAGCTGCAGCTCCGACTGGGTCGAAGGTCTTCTTCAGCTGGTCGTAAGCCGTGGAGGCTTCCTTCAGCTGCTGCGTGAGCTTCGCCTGGGCTTGGGTGCTGTCCTTCGTTTCATCCTTGGCTGCTTTATCGGCTTCCTTCTGGGCATCAACTGCCTTGGCACGATCGCGGATTTGCTTGGCCAGAGCGCTCTCGGACTGGATCTTGTTGTCCGCGATGAAGCGCTCTGCCGCTTCGGCGGCTGTCTTGTCCTTCAGGGTGGCGAGCTGCTTATCCAAGGTTTCGAGATAAGCCTGGCCAGCACTGTTCGCCTCTGTCTGGGAAGAACTGTTCGCACCGGTAGAAGCCGTGTGGCGATCCGTCTGGTCGGTCAGGTCGGACAGCTTCGACTTGAGGTTTTGCAGGCTTCCGCTCAGGTCGGAGGCCTTGATCTGTCCAGTCTCGATTGCTCGGGCCATACCCTCAGTAACGCCTGGCATGCCCCGCAACTCATCGGCAACTGTTTTCCAGTCCACCGCAATGCCAGACGAAGCATCTTTGGCTGCTGTGCGCACCAGGTCGATTGCCTTCTGTGCCTCCTCAGGAATCGGCGCCAGACCAGCAAGGAAGCCATCGGTACCAGCGGCGCCGACGTTGCGCAAATCGCTTTCGAACTTGTCCGCAATGGCTCCGGCCGCCTGGGTAAGCTGGCTCTGGGTATCTTCAATCTTGCCCTGCAGCTCCCGAAGCGCCACGGCCTGCGTAGCGCGGTTCAGCTTGTTGAAGCGCTCCAGCAGCTTGTCGAGGGGATCGGTCAGATCGCCAAGCTTCTTCTCCAAGGAGTCGGAGTTATCGCGCAGCGTCAGGAAAGCGATACCGGCGCCTACGGCCAATGCTGCCAAGCCGGCCGGCCCGCCCAGGACGCTCATGAGGCTTGAAGAAATGCCCTTCAAACTGGTTTGCGCTACAGCCAGCCGGTCAGTCGCTGCGCGCTCAACCATCCGTGCCTCGGCCAGTTGAATCGACATCTGGGTTTGAACTGCGGTGCCCTTGGCTGAGATCGCTTCTTTCTCGGCACGAACTACCGCCGACTGGGCCGCCTGCTGGTTGGCGATCGCCACGCGAACGGCGGTCGTGGCTTGGGCGATGTTTGCATCCGTTGCCTGCTTGGTCGCCAGTACCGACTTTCCAAGATTCGAAATGTAGCCCAGGAACGACGCCGCGACCTTTGTGCCCATCACCCCCAGCAGGATGTAGAAATTGTCGATGAGAAAAGCAATCGCACTTCCTACTGCCTGGGCAGCGCCGTTGTCGGTCATGTCCTGGAGGGCGCGTGTTGTGTCTTCCACCGCCGGCAGTAGCCCGGTGACCAGTTGTCGGCTCGCGCCCTCCCAGGAAGTCTGCAGATCCTTGATAGACCGGTTGACCTCGATCATTCGGCTAATGTCTAGGTCAGACAGTACTGCCCCAGCCGCTTGAGCTTGATCGCCGATGTCCTTGAAACCCAAACCGCCATTTTTGAGCAGCGGCAAGAGGGCCGTAGCCTCGTCGGCCATCTGCTCCATGTACGATGTGATCTGCTGCTGGCTTGCTCCCGCTTTCACAAGCGAGTCGTAATACAGCTGCAGGGCTTGGGGGCCTGAAAGGTTCTTGAAACTTTCTGCAGTTATTCCAACTTGCGGCGCGATTTCCTTGAAGAAATCCTGCATTTCGCCGCCACCACGGGACAAAAACTCCCCAACGCGATCTGTGGTGTCTTTGAAAATGTCGGCCAATTTTTCTTGGTCTACGCCAACAGTTCGAGCGCCAGCTGCCAGCCGTTGAAAATCCTCTACCGAAGTATTCGATAGCGCGGAGAGGTTCTGCATTTCCTGCGCGTAGTTCAAGGTGCTAGTGGTCAGGGCGACCAGCCCGGCAACGGCTCCCGCAGCGGCAACCCCTACGCCTACAAATGCGGTGCTGACCGCCCTATGCAGCACACTTGAGTGGGCCTCTACCCGGTCAAAAGCGGCATCAACCTGCTTCAGGCTGTTGTCAATCTGCCCGCTTGCCTGCGACACGCTGGTCTCTGCGCGGCTGAGCTCCTGTCGGAGCTGGGCAGTCGTCGCCTCGATCCGAACGAGCATCCCCTGAATATCAGTGTCTGCCATATTTTCTCCAAACAAAAAACCCGCCGAAGCGGGATTTCTGTTGCGGTGCTTACTAAACCCCGGTCAGCGATCTCTTCTCAAGGCGGCTCGCAACTTGTCAGCAACGCTCGTGGGCTTGTCGGTTTTCTCATGAGACTTGCCATTGGTGGCAAAGGGGTGAGTCATTCGAGCCCACTCAACCCGGGCGTCCATGGCCAGAAAGAGCTCAGGGAGCGGCGTGGTCCAGGCAACCTGCGGCGACCACCCCAACCAGCCGACGGCAACCGAAAACATCCGATCGACGTAGCTCCCGTTCTCTACGGCGCTGACGCCGTCGCCGCCTGCTGCTTTCCCGGATCACCTCCCCGGGGGTTGTAGAGCGCATACAGGTAAGCCGTCGCCGCAGGCACCAAGTCAGCAACGCCCTGCTGCCAGATCGCCTCTGCCAGTTTTTCAACGGCCTCCTTGTCTTCCATGCCGGAACCGGCAGCAAAGACGACGGTGACAGCATCAACGCCTACTGCGCGCAGCCTTTCGGACGCACCACGGAGCCCACCAAAGTGGGCCTCAATGGTGCGGACGGCCCTGAGCGTTGGCGACAACACAAGCACTCGCCCGCCCACGGTGACTTCGGTTGTACCGTGCAGAGTTTTGCTCACTGACGCCCCCTATCAGGCAGCCGCAGCGGCTGGAATTTCCAGCACGTCGGAGTTGATACCCAGGGTGATGTTGCGGCGCACCACGTTGTCGGCGGCACCAGGCGCAACGGTGTTGTTCATCACCTTGACCCGCATGTAGAAAGTGGTCGGATTGATGACCGGGGTGGCGGTCGGATCACCGTCGTTCAGGGTGATCTTGATGTTGTAGTCGCCCTTGCTGCGGTCCTTATGCGCGGTCTTCACTGCGCTCTGGCCAGCATCACCGTTGTCCAGGCCGACGGTGATAGTCAGGTCGCCCGCGTCAGCAGTACCTTTGTATTTGCGCACGCGACCGTCTTTCAGCGAGGTGAAGTTCACACTGCTGAAGGTGTCACCGAACTCACCCAGGTCCTCGATCTCGCCCACTTCAACGTAGGTGTCGGCCTTGTACTCGGTTTCGGTGTCCGCGCCGGTCTTGCCGCCGATGAAGAAGCGGCAGCCGGCGGCTGTGTTGAGGTTGTCATCGGCCATGGGGGGTCCTCCAAAGGCTCATTGGATAAAAGCCGCGGTGCGGCCGTTGGGTGGTTCAGTGGGTGGTAATCACGCGGACGGTGATCGAGCCCTGGTAAGTGATACCGTCGGCATCGCGCTGGGCATCAGCCTGCTCGACCCGGACGGAAACGGCACGCCCCACCTCCAGCGGTAGACGGCGCTCGTCCAGGGCGACGATGACCTCGCCGTTGATGCGCTTGACCTCAGCCTGGCCCACGGCATCAGACCAGACCGACAGGTACAGCAGGCGCGTTTCGCGCTTTCGGCCAGAGATGGGGCTGCTGTTGACCGAGACTTCCCGGTCGATGGAAACGTACGGCATAGCCGCATTCAGCGGCGCACCGTCGTAAATAGGGCAACTGACCTCGGCCTGAAGCCTGGCGAAGATTGCCTCCTGCAGGGCCAGCGATGGATCAGCCATTGCCTACCCCCTGGCTCGCCTTGCGCAGCGTACGTCGGACGGCTTCCTCAAGGTCGGCCATCACGTACTCGCGGTTGACATCCCGAGACGGTCGTAGCCACGGGTGAGCCGGCCTGGCGGGTATGTCCGGGTACTTACCGAAGAAGTGCTGCCCATCCGACTTGTTCTTGGTGTCGCGCTGACGGAACGCATTGCGGCGCCCTTTCAGTTTGGACTTGTCGCGGTTATTGGTGTGCACACCGCCAACCGCGTTGCGGTCGGCTCGCTGGTAGATGCTGCCGGAATAGCCCTTGGTGCCATACTCGAGGAACCGCAGGTAGAAAAATCGGCGGTTGTCCCGCTTGCCTCTGATGCCGACCTGGGCATCCAGTCCGCTGGGAGCGACGTAGACCCGCAGCGCCGCCGAAGCAGCACCGGTGTCCTTCGGGATCAGCTGCTGCTGGGTAGCCAGCACGCGCGCGGCCGCTTTGGCCATGGCCGGCTGCAGTTCGTTGTCCATCGTCTGGTGTATGTTGCGCAGCGTCCGGCGCAGCCGGATATCGCCGCGGATACTGGACCGGCGCGCCATGGCCTACTCCTTGGCCTGGGCGGCCTTTGCTGGCTTTTCGGCCGTCTCAATGATTTCGACTGCGTAACCGCGAGCGATCAGGCCCTTGCCGTACTCATCCTTTACATCGAAGATTTCGCCCTTCTCACGCTCGCCAGAAGCGCCAGTCAGCGGTCCCAGTGCTTGAATTTTCATGGTTCACCTCATGGATTCGGTACCGATGAGCAGAGCAGCCTCATCAGGGTGTTCTCGTTGTCCGGCAAAACTGCCTCGACCTGGTAAGTGACCCCGCGGCGTGTCAGACGCGACCCGGCAACGATGTCTGAGCGCGGCCTGCCAATGATTTCGGCCGTGACAACAGCACTCAGTTTTTCAGCAACTGCCGTTACACGCCCGGTAGGGGTACGGACTTCGCCCCACATTTCAGGGCGAACTGCAGGAAGCCACGTCACTGTGGCTCCCCCGGACTTATTGCGCTCCTCATGTCGGTGGGTCACCTCAAACAGGTGACGTAGCGGCCCGGCTCTCATACGCCCCACCCGACACGGTGTGGAGTCAGAAGCGCCTTAGAACCTTGCGGCAGTTCAGTGGCGATGGTCCCGATCACAACGTCCTCACGGTTTGTGTAAAGGTGCCCAAGGATCAGCAAGCAGGCCGCGTTGATCTGCTTGTTGCTGACCATGGGGAATTCGCCGGCATCTCCAGCGGCGACAGCCTCATCCAGCGCCTGCTGATCGGCGTAGAAGCGACGGTTCAGATAGTCCATCGCCTGCCCCTCTGCTGCGTCGATCAGAAGCTCCAGGTATTCGTCGGCATCGTCAGGGTCTCGAAGGTGATGACGGGCGATGGTCAAGCTGATAACCGGCATGCTTCTACTCCGTCAGCGGGTCGAGCGATGCCAGCTTCCGTTGCACCAGTTCTTCCGCGTGACGCCGCGGGACCGAATAAGCCGGACCACCACGACGACGAAGCTCGCCTTCGTCCATGTAGGACCGCAGCGGGTAAATCTTAAGAACCGCAGGGTTGGGACTGGCCGCAGGATCTTCTCCGGTCGTAAGTTGATCAGAATCATTGCCGTCTTCTGCTGCCACCGATCCTACTTGGCCGGCCCCCTCGGAATCGCCTGAATTAGCAGCAGGAGCATCGGTGTCAATAGCCTGGTTGGGCGCTGCCGCTTCAGGTTCGACGCTCGAACCTACCTGACCTGCTGGTAGTTTCTGCACCGTGCCCTCCGACAGGCCTGGATCAGTTACCAGAGGTTCACCCTCACCAATGGTCGGCATGGCCGCAGTGTCAGCCGAAGGGGGCACGCTGCCACCTTCCGACTGAACACCGTTGTCCTCCGCGGGCGAGGCAGGATCTTTCACATCTGCCGTGGTTGCTGGTGCTTCCTGTTTACGTGCCATAGGAGTACTCCAGTCGGGCGCCATTACTGGCGCCGCATCGCGGATGGTTTAGGGGGTGACGGTGGTCAGCGGGCCAGTGACGAACGCTTCATCGCGATAGATGGCAAAGGCCAGACGCTCTTCAGCGCGGATCGTCGCCATGTTGTTCTCGAAGTCCTTGTCGTTTTCGGTAGAGATCAGCACTTCGATTTCCATGCGGTCAAAGATCTGAGCGCCGAGCTTGAAGGCACCAACCAGGAAGTCGTTCTGGGTCATGGCCTGGGTGGAAACCACCGGACGATTCCACAGCTTCGCGTTGGTGCCTTCTTGCGGTTGACCGATGATGTAGCGGCCTTCCCCGTCCTTGGTCAGCTCAATGGCCGCCCAGTCGATCGGGTTGAGCACGATACCGTCGGATGGGAACTCGGCCAGCTCGGCCTGCAACAGCGCCAGACGCAGACGGTCGATGCGCTGCTCGCCCACTACGGCTACGCCAGCCGGAGCCGCGTACAGCTGAGCCACAGTCATGAGGCCCTGCAAGTTTGCACCGGTACCGTTGCCATAGAGCAACTGAGCTTCTTCCGCCATGGTCAGGCCGTAGCGCGCGCGACCGTCGATGTAGCTCTGCAACGCCTTGGCATCGTCGAGCATCTGGCGACTGGCCTTGAACAGATGAGCGATGGTACGAACGTTCGCCGTCGCCAGCGCGAAGGTCAGGTCGGAGTATGGCTTGGCAGTAGTCTCCGCGACGGTGCGCGCATTGTTAGTGAAGCCGGTCTCGCGGATGTACTCGATCGAGTTCGATTCGGTCATGCCTGGCGCGACCAGGTCGCGGATGGTCAGTCGGCGTTGCGGCGGGGCAATGATCCCCGGCAGGCGCTGGGTCTGCACCAGATCACCACCGGTTGCGGTGGTGATAGCTGCCCGCGGCACCGATACGCGACGAGAGCCGCGGAAGGACGAGTTCATGTCCTTCATCTCTTCGCTTTCGATCACGAGCGCGCCTACCGATTTCTGCGGCTCTTCCTGATGGCTGCGATCCCGGCTTGCGTTCACGAGCTTCTGCTCGGCCTCACCCAGGCGCGCCTGAAGTTCGCCCTGCTTGGTGAGCAGTTCATCGACCTTGGCCCGGGTTTCGGTATTCATTTCACCGGAAGCCTTGATTTGCTTCTCGGTGGCCTCGGCCTGGCTTTTGATCTGATCGCCAATGCCCTTGAGGCTGGCGTTGAGTTCCTTGACTTGGGCTTCAAAGTCCATGGTCACTTTCCTTTCAGAGAATTGAGGAGATTGGTTGCCGCGCTCAGAGAGGCGGAGAGGTCTGGCGCGACAGCGCGGGGCTTATCGGGCGGGGCAGCGTTATGCGTACCCCCGCCGGCAGCGCGAGGCATGCCGGACTTGAAATTGGCGAACAGTTCGCGGCGCGAAGAACGAGGCATTCCGGCCTTTGCCAACGCGACGTCCATCGCCTTGAGCGCATTGCTCTGCGTCGACTCTTCGCTCTCGCGCTCGGTGATCTCGGTTGACGACAGGACGCTGGTGGCCAGGCCCAGCTCCACAGCGCGCTTGCCACGGATGAAGGTCTCGTCATCCATCAGTTCGGCCATGTCATCGACAGCTTGGCCGCTGGTTTCGGCATAGAGGTCGGCCATCGCGGCATCGAACTCCTGCATGTCATCAGCCACATCGCGCAGGTAATGACGGTTGCCCGCGAGGAACGTCCAGCAGTTGTGGATCATCAGGAAGGCGCTGCTGGCTACCTGCCGGTCGCTACCGGCCAGGTAGATGATCGATGCGGCGCTGGCAGCCATGCCGAGCACCTTGGTGGTGACCTTGTGGCTGTGTTCCTTCAGACGGTTGTAGATGGCGATGCCTTCGAACATGTCACCGCCAGGCGAGTTGATGTAGACCGTCACATCCTTTTCACCGATAGAGCGAAGTGCAGCATCGATTCGTTTGAGGGTCACACCCTCGCCGTACCAGTCCTCGCCGATCACGCCGTACACCGTGATGGTGTCAGAGGTGTTCTCGACAGCCGCCTGGATTGCCGGATTCCACTTTTCGAGCGCGCGCGGGCTCATCTCGCTGCGCAGGCCGCGAGACTGAATCTTGTGTTTCATGGGTCACTCCCGAGAGGTGCTATCCGGCTCTTGCAGCCAGTTCATCAGGGCGGCTCGAACAGCTTGCCCATCGTTTTGCTTGCCCAGCTGGTCCAGCGGCACGAGGTTCGATTGCACGGTCAGTACATCGCCACCAGGCATACTTGGCAGGTTCTCTTTCCGCCGGCCCTCGTTTCGGGTCATGTAGCCGTTCTGCCCCATCGTGCTGAGATAGGCCGCACGGCCCGCGCTGTCCGCACGTAGAAATGCTTCAAGCGAGTACTCGGCGTAGAACTTGATCCGGTCAACCGCCGTCATGCACCACTTGTTCACGCACTGCTCAATGGGAGCAGTGAAGGACATGATGCAGTAGGTGAGAAACGCGATCTGCTGCTGTTCCAAGCCGGTGCCCCAGTTGCTGCCCTTATCGGTCTTCATCACCATCCAGGGCGGGACTCCGAACCAGCGACAGATCTCCTCGATGCTATGCCCTCTCGACTCCAGCAACTGCGCATCGGCGGGATTGATGCCGATCATCTCCGGCTTCACGCCCTGCTCGAGCACAGGGCTCTTGCCCGCATTCAACGCCCCGGAGATCGTCTTCACGTACTCACGAAACTCAACACGCTGGGCCGGGTTCAGCGTCTTGTCGACCGAAAACGCGACAGTGGGCATCATGCCGTTGCGGAAGGTGCTATTGGCGGCATCATCTGCTGACATCGCTGAACCGAACACATCCGCGCCGTAACGTATGGCGGAGAGCCCAACCCGACCATCCAGGGTAAAAGCCGGAATGTGTAGCATGTCCTGCCGCTGGATCTCTCGGCGGGGCCCCTTTCGGGGCCTGAAGAAATACCTCAGCCGCCCATCATCGTCGAACTCAAGCTCGACTCGCGAAGGCATCAGAAAGTCGAGGGCAATCACGCGCCCGGCTGATCGGTGGATCTCGCAGTAAGCATTGCCCCATAGCAGCATCGAGGCGACGACGGCCTGCCAGAAATGGAAGGCAGCCATATCTTCGTTGGGACTGGTGTGGACCACATCGTAGAGCGGGAAGTCTCGCGCGCTCTCGCGACTGCCATCTGGCATGCGGCGGTAGATGCTCAACGGTAAGCCAGCTACCGAGGTCGAGATAATCCGAACGCATGCCCACACGGTAGACAGGCGCATGGCCTTATCGACGCTGACCGATTTGCCACTGCTGGATTGGGCGCCGTTAAAAGCACTCCAGAAACCTCCATCTGACAGCTTGATGGTCTTGCCCAACCATTCACTCATACTGGCTGAAGGCTTGGCGGCAGCAGCCCCCAATGCCTGGGATAGAGATTTAATCACTGACAAGCCCTCTGCGGATGAAGCCGGCGATGCAGAAGAAGCTCAGCGATCCGGCGAGCAATGCCCAACCAGTGCCAGCCAACATCCAGACCCCGGCACAAGCCAGGCCGAAAGCTACCAACGCGCAGGCGATGAATATGTGAAATGCGTTCATGCGATCAGTGGATCCCGAATGCCTGCCATGAAATTGTCCATTCCCCCACGGCCTTCTGGGTTGAGGCTGAGCAGTGAAACGGCGTTAAAAGTCGCCATCAGCGGGTCGATCTTGGCGGTGCCCGAGGCCTGCTTGTTGATCAAGAAGGCGTTGGCCGACGGCACACCCTTAGCGTTTCCGCACGACCAGGCCATGAGCGGCTGGCCGCAGTGCAGCAAAGTACCCTCGGCAAGTTTCCGCTCTGTCGTCTTGATCGCGCCGGTGAGCTTCCAGCCCTGGGAAATACCAACGATCTTGTCTTCCTCGACACCAGCATCAGCCAGGGCGTCGAGGACCGAACCGATTCCTGCCGGGTCGAGCCCGACCTTGTCCAGCAGTCCAGTCTCATTGATGCGGGCGACGATGGCCGCGAATTGCTCGACGTCCTGCCCAATCCGCTTCACGATGGTCAGGTCGCCAACTGCCTCAAGATCCCTGATCCGAGGAGCCTCGGACTTGCGGCGCTCAAGCACTGATGGGTGTGCCCAGGCGTGAGCCCAGTGGAACCACCGACGAGTGCCAGCTTCCCGGCCGAGGACGGCAAGACCAAGCAAATCGTCAAGCCCCCCTCCATCACCACCAACATCGATGACTTCACAACGCTCAAGGATTTCATCCAGGTTGAGCCAGGTGGCCGCTTGGGGCTCCCAGAACTCGGCTCCGACCCAGGCGTCCGACATGAGTGCCAGACCAATCTCTATGTTGAGGTGCTTGGCCAGGAAGCCACGCAGTTCCGCCTCACCATCGATCTCCGCCTGCATGAACAAGCGCTCAAGCGTCGGACGGTCGACCGAGAACCCCATGTTGGGGTTAACCAGATGGAAGTTCTCTGGTTTACGGGCTTCACCGCTGTCGATCATCTCCTTCGAGAATTCGTAAATGATCGGCAGGAAGCGGTTGTCGTTGATGCGGCCATCACGCACGCCGCGGGCGTAATTCAGTTTCGACCGGAACACACCTGCCGGCGGTTCGTTCGATTGCGTGGTCAGCCAGATGACGAAGCCTTCAGGCCTTGACAACAGGCCGCCGGTGGCCTCCCGAATCATGTCGGCCGCTTTCGGGTTCTTGCCGAACAGCCAGGCCTCATCGATCAGTACGCCGACAGCCTTCTTGCCACCAACCACATCGCTGTCTGCAGCAACCACCTTCAGCGTGGCGCCGGTCTCCCGGTGCGTGATCAAGCGAAGGTGTGGCTGCACGTGCAACAGATCCTTCAGTTCCTCGTCGTTGTTGACCATGTCCTTGGCCGGAACGAAAGCGTTGTCGGCAATCTCTTTGGTCGGCGCCAAAATGATGAACTCGGCCGACATCCGCCAGTTACGAACCAACGCCGTCAACATGATCGCGGCAGCAATCGTCGACTTGCTGTTCTTCTTCGGGATACAGAGCATGAACTCCCGAATCAGGCGTTCACCGGTCTCGCTGTTGTAACTGCCGAACACAGCCCCTGCGAATGCGAGCACCCATGGGGCGCATGCGCTCTCGATGGTTGGGCTGCCCGGGGCATCGACAATGCGCAGCCCCTTGAAAACCTCAAGGCTCTCTTCTGCCTCTTGGGGGAAGAGCGGGTCGGGAATGATGGATTCGCCGGCAGCCAGGCGCCGCCACCAGTCTGGGCAGGCCGTAGTCCAAAGCATGCATCACCCCTTGACGACTGTGAGGGGCGGCTTGCTCTGGGAATACTTGCCCTTGCCGGCCTCTTTCGCAGCTTCCGCCTTCTGTTCTTTCTTGCCTGCCTCTGCCTTCTTCCCGTGGATATACGGGATGGCCGTCTGCGCGGCGTTGCGCCGGTCGAAGACCTTGGCCCGGGGCTCGTTCATCAAAGCGAGCAGCCACACCAGTGGGTCGTCAGTGGACGGCAGGCAGCTCAGGAACTCGCCGTCAGCCTCGTTGATCTCGACTGAGTCTTCACTGGCTTCATCAGCCTTCGGTTTGGCTCTGCGCTTTTTCGGCTCAGGGTTAACACTGAGCTCGGCTCGGCGAGCGAGAATTGCCGATGCGATCTTCGGATCATTGGCCCAGCGTGAACCGGCTGCCGCAGCGGTCGAAGGCTTGCTACCCGCGGCCTCCGCCGCTTCTTTGTTGGACGCGCCCCGGGCCTTAGCGTCAACAAACTGTCGCTGTTTGTCTGTTAACACCATTAACAAAAACCTTTAGGGGGGAGAAAAATGTCTACGTGGGGTCGGTGGCGGTCTAGCTAGATGAGAATCCCTAACTTTTGCCCCCCTACCCCTTCCGCGGCACGTCACTGGCGTGCCTCTATGGCACCGCGCTGGGTTTCGGCGATCCATTGACGTGTCAACCACCCAGCCCCGCCGCCTCCTCGGCCTGCTTGACGGAGTCGTGGCAAGGCTTGCAGAGACTCTGCCAGTTGGTCTGATCCCAGAAGAGGACCATGTCTCCACGGTGAGCAACAATGTGGTCGACAACCCTGGCCGCAGTAGTGCGGCCGTTCCGCTCGCAGTAGACGCACAACGGGTTGTCGCGCAGGTACCGCTCTCGGGCTTGCTGCCACTTGTAGCCATAGCCGCGCTGGGAGCTGGTCATGCCGCTTCGCCAACTGCCAGGGCTCACCACCTTGACCCGAGAGCCTGCGCTCTCCTTTATACGAGAGCCGAGCGTCTTGAGCCTGGCCATCAGTCTTTCGACTCGGTGATCAAGCGCACGATGTCATCAGTCCGCTGCTTAACCTCCAGTACCTGACCGTCGAACGTGCGAACGATGGCGCAGATGCCGTGCCACTGACTGCTGGTGCAGGCTTCGTCTACACGTGCGATGGCAGCGGGAGCGAGGTAACGCTTGAGGCCGTTGCTGTCGGTCAATGTGATCATCTGCTTACCCCTGAGCCTTGCGAGATAGGAACAGGTCGGAGTAGCCGCGAAGCTTCTCCACCCCCATGAAGCCGACCATGCCGCCGGCGAAGGTGGCCATGCCCTGCGGCAAGCCCATCCATTCAAGCAGCGGGACCAGGGCTAGGGTAATGAGGCCGCACAAGGCGCCCTCCAAGAACATCTGCCGGCGGGTGCCACCGCCATAAACCACCCGGAGGACGGCGATGGCGACTGACAAGCCAGCGGCATACAGCTGAGGCTGATGGGCCAGCACCCAGGTGAGCACAGCGGCCCACAGGCCAGGATCCTTCTCGGGCATGTTTGGCATCTCGGTTCCTCCCTTTTGGGGAGCGGAATAGGTTCGGGCCCAACAGCACTCCCAGCTCGGGGCGATGGGGGTGGTGGAGCCGAAACGAAAAAGCCCCAGCAAATGCCGAGGCTTGGAAAGGTTGCGCTAGACATACAGAGCCCCGCGCATGGCGGGAGCTCGTCAGTGACAGTTCTCAGCCGGTAACGAAATCGCCTGAGAAATCTAGAGGTGTGTTCTTGGCGAGGAAATCGTGCCCAGCCCAGGTAAGTTCGAAGATGTCGAGTTCATCCCGGCCTTTTTCGCCTTCAGCCTCCCTCGTTACAAATCCTGCAGTCTCCAGCAGATGCAGGTGGTAATCGACCTGCAACAACACCTGGGTGCTATCAACATCTGCGCCTACCAAAGTGTTCTCGTGCAGGTGTCGCAGCTCTTTACGATAAAGACCTACACCTTCATGGTCCTCTGCCTCGATATAGCTGAGCAGGGTTACAGCTAACTCTTCATTCCGCTCCATCGCCACAACTCCTTCGAACGATAACCTAACAGCACAATGCCATCAGATTGCCGATACTACTGGAGAAGCGCGCTCACAAAAAACCCCGACGCATTGGCCGGGGTTTCACTGTGTCGCGTTGCTTGCAAGCTGGACACGCTGCTATGAAAACAGTTGTTTATCCGCGCGGAAAGCTTTTTATGCAGCCTCGCGCAATTGCTCCAGAGCGCAATCGATCCAGGCCACTCCAGTGTTGATCAGCTCCCGAGCCTTGGCTTCACCCATCTTGTGCTCGCGAGCGATCCGCAGGGCCGGCCACTTAGCACCGAAGTACAGCCAGACGAAACCGCCCATCTGCGGGTTGCGCTTGTTCAGCCTGGCTACGGCGCCGTCCACTGCAAGAGCTAGGTCGTCCGTGATCACGTATTGCTTGAGCCCGCCTTCCGCCGGGGCATGTTCCTTCATAAGCGCATACAGCGGGCAGACATACTGAGGCACGCCCATGCCATCCATGCGCCACCAGCCCCATTGCTCGAGCATGTACGCAGTGTCACCAAGAGCCTTGTCTGCGTAGGTTCGTTTTTTCATGTCCTTCCCCCTCAATCCCCGGTGTAGTTGGTGCCGCCGGCGCCGCGCCGGTTGCTTCCCTGATATGTCGCCTCAGGCCCGGATGCCTGAGGGTTCTTCAACTGCTCGATCTGCCGGAGCGCTGCCCGAAGTCTCATGCTGAGCTGGGTCACCAGTTCATCCAGGGCCAGGGCCTCGCCAGTTGCAGCCACTACCCAGCCCGAGGCGTTGCAGTGGTCGCATGGCAGTTCGTGAAACACACCCTGAGTGACCGCTCTCCCACGGCACAAAGGGCACTTTTCCAGCTCGATCACGGCCTTCTTGAAGGCTGGGCCGTGCTTCTTCATCAGCCGACCACCTTCAGCCCTTGGGCGCGCAGCGACTTTTCAGCCACCTCGTGCGCCCACTGCCCATCAGGGTCACCCACGATCAGTTCGAAAGGATTCCTGATCCGCAGCGATTCGCGAGATGCCTGCCAGATCAGGAAATAGATCGGGTAAGGGTGTATCAGCTGGCTCTCGCACCACGCAGCGAAGTCCGGATAGCCAGGATGGTCGGTGATCGACTGATTGAGCACCGAAGGAAGGTCGGAGCGCGCCTTGTCGCCATTATTCATTTCGAATCCTCGCTAATTACAAATTCGGTAAGGTCGCTGGTCGCCTTGTGTTCCGCTGGCTCGCCCGAATTCTGTGAATTTTCGGATAAGGCCTTGGTAAGGCCGTGAATGGCACCAAAGCCGATGCCGTCTAACCAGGCGTGCCACTTCTCCAGGGCTGCCCGGCGCTGCTGCATGGCCTGGGTGTGGATGTAGGTGCTGGCGATCTTGCCCAGCGTGTGGTTCAGCAGCATTTCACCGATGTGGCCGTCGATGCCGAGGTCGGTCCATGTGGTGCGGGACACCTTGCGCAGGTCGTGGCTGGTCCACTCGCCCTGCCCCAGCCGGGTGAACACCATGCTTGCCTGGGTTTCGCTCAGCGGCAGCCCGCGCCGGTTCGGGAACAGGTACACGCCCTCGTAGCCTTGTGCATGCTGAATCGCCCGGTACCGGCTTAGCAGCGCCGACACCTGGGCGGTCAGCGGCAGACGGTGCTCGGTGCGGGTCTTCGTGTTGGCCGCGGGAATGAACCACTCGGCAGCGGCCAGGCTGATCTCGCTCCAGCGCGCCATGCGGGTTTCGCCAATCCGGGTGCCGTGGGCCAGCATCATCAGGGCCAGCATGGCGTCGCCGGGTTCCTGCTCGAAGGCCTGGTCCAGCTGCTGCATCAGTTCGGGCAATTGCACACCCCGCAGCCGCGACGCCTTGGGCAGGATCCGGGCCTTGGTGAAGTCGTTGAAGCGCATCCCTGCCATCGGGTTGCGGTCGATGAGGCCCAGCTGCAGGGCCTGACGGAAAGCAGTCAGCAGCAGCGCGAACATCTGCCGCAGATAGGACAACGACACTTCGGCCTGGCACGGCCACATCAGGTGCTTGTCCAGCACCTCGGCATTCACACCGGCCACGGCCAGGTCATCCAGGCGCGGCTTCAGGTGCTGGACAATGGCGGATCGGGCGCCGGCCTTGCGTTTTGCCGACAGCGAGCGGTCCCGCGCCATCCGGTCGCCGTACCAGTCGAGCAGCTGGCCCACGGTGGCCATGCCCGACACCACCGGCGCGGTGGCCGGGTCGCGCAGCAGGCGCTGACGCAGCGCGGGCAGCTCGGCAATCACCGCCGCCACGCTCAGCTCTGGCCAACGGGCGACCGGCACCCACTTCTTGCCGCGCACCAGGTGCCAGGTACCGCGCTCGCGGTTGCTCCAGAAGCGCAGGTACAGGCCTGGGTGACGCGGGTCGCGCAAGTCACGCACCGACTTGTCGGCGGCCTGCCGGCGCACCTCGGCTTCACTCAGTTTCACTTCCCGGGTAGCACTCATGCGGCCACCGTCGCAGGCAGCAGCAGGTAGGCGCGGATGGCCTCAACGGCATCGATGCTGCCCCGGCACACGATCGCCAGGTAGCCTTGGCCGGCCAGCGCCTGCAGATAGGCGTCTTGGCTGGGCGATACCGGCGCATCGAACGGCGGCATGGCCTTGAACTCGATGTAGAGACCGAAGTAGCGGCCGCGCGCCATCGGCAGCACTAGGTCGGGAACACCGGCCTTCACGCCTTGCCCCTTCAGCTTGGCGGCCACGGCCTTGACCCGGTGCCCACCGTTCGGCACGTGGTAAATCAACTTGTAGGCCTGCGGGTAGCGCATCTGCAGCTCCTGCATCAACGCGGCCTGCTCCTGCCCTTCCCGGTCGACGGGCTTGGCGCGGGCCGGCTTGGCCTTGAACGGGCGAAGGGCGGGAGCATTCATGCGATCAGCACCCCCTCGTTCAGCAGCAGCGCCTGGGTGCGCATGACGCCCTCGGCGTGGTACTGGCGGGCGGTATCCCGGTCCACAGCCCGGCTACGCCCATCGCAGGCGTCGTGACAAGCGCTGCAGCACCACGCGCCCTGCAGGTCGTGCGGCTTCTTGCCGACGCCGCAGGTGCCGGCCAGGCGGTAGTGCGCGAGTACGGTGGTCTCGGGATTGCCGTTGCACACGCCCGGGATGCGCACCTGGCACTCCCGGCCGCGCGCGGCCTTGGTCAGCTTGGTTTGCCGCATGGTCAGAACTCCTCCTTGCCACGGTGCGATTCCCACTCGAAAGGCACCACCACCCCGCCGCCTTCGCGCAGGCGGTCATAGCACCGCTCGCCCATGGCGTGGCGCAGCTGGCTGGCCTCCAGGTTGGAAATCACCACCGTGGGGCGCATCTGCTCGTAGCGCCCGTTGATGATCGAAAACAGGGTGGTCAGCTCGAATTCGCTCGGCTGCTCCTTGCTCACCCCGACCTCGTCCAGCACCAGCAGCGAAGGTTCGATCAGGCTGGACAGGATGTCGGCTTCGGTCTGTTCGCTGTGACGGTCGTACGTGGCGCGGATGGATTGCAGGACGGCGCCCACCGTCCGGTACACGGCCGTTGCCGAGGTGTTGCGCATCAGCTCGTTGGCCATACCGGCGCCCAGGTGCGTCTTGCCGGTACCGACCTTGCCCAGCAGCATCAGGCAGCGGCCGGTGCGCTCGATTTCCTCGAACGCCGCCACGTAGCGAGTGCAGTAGGCCAAGGCCTTGCGCTGCCCTTCGTGCTCAACGCGGTAGTTGGCCAGGGTGCGATCGGCAAAGCGTTTTGGGATCAGCGCCGAACCCAGCTTGCGGGTCATGGCCTCACGCTTCAGGCGGGTGTCCTCAGCCAGCTGCTTGGCTTCGCGCTCGGCAACGGCTGCTTTCTCGCACACAGGGCAGCGCCCGACGATTTCGCGGCCCATCAGCATGGTTACACGCTGCTCGAAGTCGCCGTGATGCTCGCAGTGCGCGGGCTGGACGCGGAAGCCAGCGGTGTTTCTCACCTCGGACATGGTGATCACCGATTCAGATCGCATAGGTGCCGTCCTCTCGCGCGGCCAGGCCGGCGGTGTAGTCGCGGTCGTCGAAGCCGTGGTGACGGCTGTGAGGTTTTGCCTGTGACGGCAGCTGGGCGCTGATGCGCTTGGTGACCCACTCCACTTCGAAACCGCGCCATCCGTTCTCGACGGCGACTTCCAGGGCTTGGGCTGGCTGGATGCCGAAGGCCTTGCACTGCTCCAGCTTGACGTTCAGCCCCGCCCAAATCCGGGCGGTTACTGGGGCCTTGGCAGCCTTGCGGACAGTCAGGTAGTCAGCGATCAGCGATTCATCCAGGCCGTGAGGGTTGTCAGCCAGCATCGCGGCCTTCCCGAACGGTGCTTTGCGATCAGTTTTGGCCGGAGCCGGCTGCTCATCGCTGGGGGGGCATGTATTTTCTTCCGAAGGAAGAAATACATAGGGGGTTAGATTCTTAGAATAAAGAAGGGAGTCGGCGGTTTTGGTCTGTTTCGACTCATCGCCGATTCGGACCACTTCTGCCGAATCGGCTGTTTTGGTCTGTTTCGGCTCAATGACGTAGACCCAGTCTTTCGGTTCATTCACGCCGATATCACCCCGTGCACCGCCCTCGCGGAACAGAACCCGACGACGCAGCAAGCTCGAGATTGCCTTGGATACGGAGTCAGGGTGGGCGTGAATGGCTTTCGCGATGTCAGTCGCCGGGATGCGTTGAGCGCCCGCGCCGTAGTTGATGGTGGCCTTGGCCACGTACAGCACAATTTTCATCTCCCGGGCCGGGAGATCGATAGCCAGCAGGCCATCCATGAGCTGGTTGTCCATCCGGGTGAACCCCCTGGACTTGTCAAGTGGGACGATGTTTGTCATGCTTCAACTCGTGTCAAGTTGTAGAGAAAGCCGCCCTGCCAGGCGGTTTTTTTTCGTCTGCAATTCCAATACTGGATGGATTCGCAGGTGTTTCAACCATCTACTGGCGCAATGCCAGATCTCACATAATCACCACCATCAGATGGCGAAGTTCTTCGTCAGGCAGCAGATCGCTGGGATGGAAAAGGCCTCCGCTCGACAGCTGAATAGCCACCATCTGGAAGTTCGTAGACGCTGATATCTCGCTTTGCGAGAAGCGCTTTGTGAATGGCAGGAGCCGTGACGCGCAGAAGCCTGGCCGCTTCGGACTGCCCTTTTTCAGCAACGAATTTGTCGAGGGGGGTCTCGCTCATGATCAGGCCTCGGTTGTTCATACCCCGGATATTAACCATCGGTTGATTATCTGTCCATACCGATGGTTTCTCCCTTTTCTTTAACCATTGGTATATGTTCGCGCCATGACCAAGAAACGAATCCTCCCTCCCGACCGCCTGGCTGAATGCGAAGCGGCACACGCGCTTTTCCTCGCTCGCAAGAACGAGCTGAAGCTCAGTCAGAAGAAAATCGCGGACGAGGCCGGCATCACACCAGCTGCGGTAAACCTCTATTTCAAGGGTCTCAACCCACTGAATGCGAAGTTCGCGGCGGTGCTGGCCAGACTTTTGGAGGTTCCTGTCGAACAGTTCAGCCCGCGGCTGGCGGACGAGATTCGATCTCTGCGCTCGCTTCCGACCGGTGATCAGGAGCACAAGAAAGGCGCAGCAGAAAAGGTAATGGCGATGCTGAAAAAGCACGCGGGCAAGACGCTGGACGAGGACGCCCAGCAGAAGATCGCGGCCGCAGTTGCAGATTCTCTGGTCGAAGAACGCCGAAGCAATGTCGTATCTGCGGATTTCTCAGGCCTGAAAGTGAAGAAGGACGAGATCTTCATCCCACAGTACGACATACGCGCTTCGATGGGGCACGGACAGGTACCTCCCGACTACACCGAAGTCATGCGGAACGTGATCGTGAAAGAGTCCGTGCTGCACGAAAAAGGGGTCAGCTATACCTCCCAATCTGCATTGGCCATGATCTTCGGCTGGGGGCAGAGCATGGAGGGCACTATCAACGACAAAGACCCGCTAATCGTTGACCGTGGGGTAAACGAGTTCGTCGGAGATGGCATTTACGTCCTGACCTGGCATGGACATCTTTACATTAAGCGCCTGCAGTTCTTCGATGAAGATCACTTCTGGCTGATTTCCGACAACGAGAAACACAAAGACCAGCAGGCCAGGATTGATGACGTTACGATCCATGCGAAGGTCCTGCTGATCTGGAATGCCAAAAAAGCCTGATTGAGCCCGCCGTGAGCGGGCTTTTTATTTTCAGAACGGGGCTTCTTCTTCCAGCGCCTCCAGCTCCTCAGGCGGCGCCTCTCGGTCTTCGTCGCTCTGCATTTCCCATTCGATTTTTATTCCACCTTCCTCCAGCTGCGTGATCTCCAGGCCGTCGGTTTCGTCCAGAATCCTCATGATCTCGGCCCACTCAACATCACCATCTGTATCCAGTCGATGAATGGCCACCCAGCGTTGCTCCTGCGCTTTTGGGTGATTGATCATGTTGGCTACCCTCAAGCCCAACCGCTCTAGTGCGGTCATTCCTTGGCGCTGCTGCGTTGGCGCCGTCTTGTTTTGCTTGGCCATGACACCTCCTGAGTAACTGTACATACATCCAGTAAACCGGATCATAGCGTACAGCCATTGAAAATAAATTAACCATCGGTATTGACGCGAAAAGCATACCGATGGTTAACTTTGTTCATCGAGGCGCACCTGCCCCTCGCCGGCCTAGTAGGCCACCGCTCTTTACACAACTCGACACCCGTCACCCTCAGCGGCACATGAGGGCAGCAGCTGCCTCATGCAGTGAGCTGGGTTCAGGTAACCAAGTGGCGCGCATGCCAATGCGGGGAAGCGCGTAGCCCAGAGAGCGATGGGCGCCTGGATCACTTCGATTTCACTGGCTGGCCTTGGCAACAGGGCCAGACGGGAAATCAACCCCACGGAGCAACACCCCATGCTTGGAAAACTGTTCGGCAAGAAAGGTCGTGAAGCCCGCGCTGCAATGCAGGTGGTTCAGAACCGCGACCTGATGCAGGCGATCGTCTACGGCGCCTTCTACGTCGCTGCTGCCGACGGCGATATCGGCGAAGACGAGATCAAGAAGACCGAGAAGCTGATCGCCAACACGCCTCAGCTCAAGGGCTTCGGTCCGGAGCTATCCAACACCATGGACCGCGCCGAGAAGGACTTCCACGACGGCGGCCATCGCATCCTGCGCATGAACGCCGAGAAGGAGCTGAAGGACTTGGCCCACTCGCCAGAAGAAGCGGCCATCGTCCTCAACGTCATGCTGACCATCGCCGAAGCCTCGGGCGACATCGACGACAAGGAAATGGCCGTCCTTGAGAAGTCGGCGAAGCTGATGGGCCTCAGCTTGAAGGACTACCTGTGATCCGTATCGCGTCGTTCGCGATCATGGCCGGCGCAGTCGTGTGGCTGGTCATGCGCGGCATCGACTACGGCACCTGCGCCTGGTACGGCCACCAAACCGAGCGCGACACCCGCTACGCCGCATTCGTCGGTTGCATGGTGAAAACCAGCAACGGATGGGTGCCACGCAACGAACTGCGAACCCAGCAGTAGCTCCGCGTCAGCCTGACGAAAACTGCCCGATCAACCTGGTTCCCCATCACCAGGCTGCATCGGTCGTGGCGTTTGCCCTCCCCTGGTCCGGGAGGTAGACGGCAGCGAGCGTCACGACCAATGCAGCCCAACGGAAGCGAACTCAAATGGCAAAGTCGTTCAAACAAATGATCAAGGATGGCGAGGTGCGGCGCGCCGATGCCATGAAGGTTCAACTCGAGGACCTGCACGAAGAACCTGGTTTTAACCTGCGCACGGAGGGTGATGCTCTCGAAGCGAGTATCAACGCACTTGCAGAATTCATAGCTGCGGGCGGCCAGATCCCACCGCTGGAAGTTCGTCCTCGAGCCGAAGGTGGTGTTTGGCTTGTCGATGGTCACCGCCGGCGCCGAGCGCTTTTGAAGCTCGACGCCGAAGGAAGGCTTCCTCGGACACCGAACAAAGACCGTCCTGAGGTGCATGAAGCTTGGGTGCCCGTGATCGCCTTCGAAGGCAGCGATGCTGATCGGGTGGCACGCATCATCACCAGCCAGGAGAACGAAAAGCTTTCCCCTCTTGAGCTGGCTGAAGGCTACAAGCGGCTCCGCGCTTTTGGCTGGTCGGTAGAGCAAATCGCCACGAAGGTTGGGAAGACGCGGCAGCATGTCGAACAGGTTCTCACGGTAGGCAACGCAAACACTGATGTGCAGAACCTGGTAGCCGCCGGCCATGTTTCGGCGACTACAGCTGCTCAGGTTGTTCGAGAACACGGCGACGGCGCCGGGAAGATTTTAGGCGCCGAGCTGGAAAAAGCCCAGGCAAGCGGCAAGAAGCGGGTAACAGCCGGCTCTATGAAGGGCCCTTCGATCCCGAAGCCACGGCTCGAAGCCGTACACGCCGCATCGCGCAATTTAATTGCATCGCTGGACTCGATCGACGAGGACAGCCGATCACTCACCATTCCCACCGCGCTCGTCCTGCAGCTGCGCGAAGCGCTGGACGGTGCCAAACCGAGGTAGCACCTCATGGACACGATCACCTGCGGCTCATGGATTGGCCAGCTCGGCAAGGCGCTGGCTCCCCGTGAGCTCGAAGCACTGTTATGGGTGGCTCAAGGCCTCACCACCAAAGAAATCGCCCGGCAGATGGCGGTGAGCCCAGGCACCGTGGCCAACCGCATCGAGGCCGCGCTGTACAAACTCGAAGCCGGCCGCCGTATCGAGGCGGTCACCAAGGCCATGCGCCAGAACATCATCAGCCCGCTCTGCATCGCCCTCGCCGCTCTCATTGCCATGCATGCGGTGATCAACGACAGCGACCCCATGCGCCGCGACCGCCGCGCGCCGGAGCGCCGCACCGCCCAAGTTCGAATCGTTCGCAAGGCCGAGGCCTTCGAGCTCCACGCCTGACCCTCCCGAGGATCCCCCATGCAGACAACAATGCACCCGGCCTTCCAAGAGAAGGTGGACACGCTCAAGGCGCTCCTGGCTCGCACTCAGGAAGCCCGTGACGAGGCCTTCGCTAAGATAGGCAAAGGCGCCCCGCGCTATCAGGCCTCTGGCAAGGGCAAGATCTGGGATGTGATCGAAATCGCCACGGGCGCCAAGCAGGGCTTTGCCTACAGCTACCAGACGGCCATGCGGTTTGTGGATGCGATGGAGGCAGGCGCGGCGAGCAAGCAAGGCGGCATGCAATGAGCAAGCGCAAGCCGCACAACATGCGTACCAGGCTGGAGCGCACCTGCAGGGCCTTGGTATCGGCCAACCACGCGGCCGTGGTTAATATCGACCCCAGCGGCCAGCAGGTGCTGATCAACTGGAAGAACCTCAAGCAGATCCGCGTGCGCCAGGTCGTAGACGCCGTCTGCGACATCCCGCACCGCTGGACCATTTACCTCAGCGTGCTGTGCCGGACGGAGTTCGGCGAGCGTTACCACAAATCGATCGAGGTCGCTCCACAGGGCAACTACCGGGCCGAGCACCTGACCGATGTGATCGAGGCTACCTACACCGACCTGCGGGCCACAGCCAACCCCAAACACCTGGTGGCGGCCGGCTGGATCGCCATCCCCACCGACACAACGCTCGACGAAGCAGAGGCCGCCAAGATCTTTGCCGCTGTCGGCGCCTGGAATCAGCAGAAAGCAGCATGAAACGCATCACCGCACGCGTCCGGCACGGCCGGCGCCAGCAGCACATCAATCTGCCCCCCAGCGGGTTGAGTAGTTCTACCCAATTAGAGCCGCCAACCCTGCCAAACCATGTTTCCAAACCGTGTAACTCATCCATGTTCCTCCGAGTAACACCAAAAGAGAAAAATACTTGAGCAGCCGGAAGGACCATTCTCCTTTTTTGACTCGTTTCCACTCAGTCTTCAGAACAGACTGGGCCTCGACAACAATATCTTCTACTCGCTGGACGTATGCATCCGGGTTTTTGCCAAGACCGTCTGTTTTGGCGACAAGGTCAATGAGTTTTTTATCCTTCTTTCGGTTCAGACGAAGTCTGATTCGAGTAACAACCACAACGGTCTCAAGGAAATGCTCTTGCTTTGATAGGATAAATTTTTGCTTCTCATCCTCTGGCATCTCCTTAACGATAGTGGATATTGACTTAACAACGGACATATGAGCAACGAGCTTTGAAACATCATCCCTTAGGGCATCAATCCACGCCTGTCGAAACTCCGATGTCTTCTGATCCTTAGTTAATATCGCAAGCGCAAGAGATATACCGCCACCTATCAGAGCTACTGCTATCGCGCCTACAAGCGGGATGATTAGTGCGTCTTCCATATGCCCTCCCATTCGGAGGCACTAATTTATCAGCATCTTTATTTTTTCACATCACAGCCGCATCCGGCCACGGAGGGCGGCGCATGCATGGAGAAAGCCATGAACGTCGAAACCTCGACGGTTACTAAGCTGCTGATCACCGAGGTACACGGCCTCGACCCGATCAGCGTCTACCTGGAAGACTTCGCGCCCTGCAAGGGCAAGATCACCGTCAGCTGCTACGACAAGACCTGGCACGCCTACTGGGGCGGCATGTGGGATGGCCTGACCATCGGCCAGTTCTTCTGCAAGCTGCACGACGCCTACATCATCGGCTACTTCGACCGGGCGCTGAGCTCTCGCCGGTTCAGTGCTGAAGCGCTGGCCGACAAAGCGCGGAAGGTGATCGTGCAAATGCGGCGTGACCGGGACCTGGACGCAGAAGATGCCCGAAGCCTGCTCGACGAGGCCGAGGATGTTCGACACACCAGCTCGCTCGATGAGTGCGGCGGTGCCCACCGCGAGTTTATGCACCGCGTGTTCGGTGACGACTGGTGGAACCTGCCAACCGACGCCATGGAGCGCAATCCTGACTGGGACTACCTCTGCCGGATAATCGCGACAGTGCAGCAGGCCCTGGCCAAGCAATTCCCGATCACCACCTGACCCGCGCTGCCCGCCAGCGCCTTCCCCTATTCAACGGCAGGGTCGGTGCCAAGGCCTTTCCGGTAGCGGGCAATCGCGATGATCTGGCGCAGGCTGATGACCATTTCCTTCTTCAGGTGGTCATCCGGCAGACCGATCTTTTTCAGCATTGCCTGGGCTTCTTCCTCGATCGAGGCAAGGGCCTGGGTATCGCTTTTCAGTGTCATGGCGACCTCCACGGGGTCGAGTCAGCCATGAATTGATAGCTCAGCAGAACAATGCGCGCCAGCTTAGGTGCCTTCCACTCAGGACGAGCCCACTTGACTCCGTTGGCTCTAAATGATAAAGAATGAAGTGCAAACATAGCCAGCAGAAGGGAAACTGCGATGAAAGAAATGTAATCGTTAAACCCTGGCAATAAACAAAAAGCCACTACTAAGTGGCTTTTTGTTTTCCAACCTTCGCAAGGACCTAAGACCGCGCTGTATCTATTACTACATCGGCATCTTCTGCAGCTTCTGCTTTAGCTTCTGCCTCAGCTTTAGCCACCGTATCAGCATGTGTGTCGTGCACGATTTCTGAAAGTTTAGTCAGATACTTAACCCCATAAACCGTCTCGTACCCTTCTAGGAACTCTTGCCGTTCTCTGAACTTTCTGAAAAGTGGCCAATCATGATATGCCTCTTCGCATACAATCTCACCTTTTCTGCCAATCCTTATCATTAGACATTTAGCCTCTTCATACTCTTCCAGAAGAACAGCCCTCGCCAATCTAAAATCATAGATAACGGCAGACCAGTCCTTCTTATCCAATATTCGCTTCGCTGCGCTCAACCCGCCAATTTCTTTTGCGGCGATAGCATGATTCAAAGTAAACATTCTGGCCATTACATCATCGGATTTCTTAGGGATTCCGCTTGCAAACTTACATAACGACTCTGCTGTCCTAAAATGCCCCAACTGAAGAAAATCATAAATGAGATAATTTAGCTCTGAATCTGCCTTACGCCTCTCGGACTCAAGCAATTTTCGCCACACTGTATGACCAAGCATTACCCCAACTTCGGTTATTATCCTGCTCGTAGTCCAAAAATATTTTACATTGATGCTTAGCTGCTTACCGATCTCGCAATCTTCCGGGATTTTGTATCCAGCTTCTGCACAGACTTTCAGGTATTGCTGACTCACTATTCCATTGCAATGTGTAAACAGATTACGTCGCTGCGACGCCTCGATAAACAATGGCCAGCTATCAAATTTAGTTAGACTCTCAAACTTAAATCTTCGCTCGAACTCCTTGAACTGCTCCCCATAACTTTTGCGCCTTATCGTTTCAATTTCTTTTTCAAGAACTGCAACCTTAAACTCTCCAAGAGTATCGTACTCTAGCACCTCAGCAGCTGTGTACTGAGACCCAAGGGCCTTATATAACTCCGGGCAAACAGAGTAAACACCCTCAAGCAACTCACCCACAAAACTGTCAAAGCAGGTAAACATGCCAATAAACAAGCTACGCTCTAATGTACTAACAGTCGCATCATTCTGGAATCTTTCGCTTTTTCGGATTGCTTTCCTAAGTTCTCTAGCAGCAACCAGCTTTTCTTCGGGCGAAGCTTCAGACTCGAGGATTTTTTGATTGGCATCAAGCGATTCTCTGATTTCATTGTAGTTATCAGTGAATCTTTTGCTCGCCTGCGGAAGGCAAGTTCTAGCGCATTCTTGGATATCCCTGACGGTATGTACGAAACGTTCAATGGCGCTCGCTATAAGATGAAGTTCCTCTTCAAGGGATTCAAAATCATCGTCATCAACTTCAGCCTCAATTCCCAACTGGTCTATTGCCATCTTTACACCCTCATCAGCGCTACCGTCGTTCAACCTGACACCCTTCCTGAGATACCATGAAGGCTTAATGATGGCACAACGCATTGCCGCAAAAAAGCCGGAGTCTATGGTATCCCAGGCAACAGATCTGCCTTATAGAGCGTCCGCAAACCAGGCCACCCGCCTCTACAGCCCAGCGGATGTAGACCTGTTCTCCTTCCACTAAACCACCTTTCCTCAATGTCTATTCACTGCCGCGATATGGCGGCCAAGGCGAAGCTATGTCTCAAGCAAAGGAACGGCCGATGCTGTTCAACGGGCCGATGGCCAGCGCTGTACTGGATGGCCGAAAAACGGTTACCCGTCGCGTGGTCAGCGCAAGGTCACTCAAGGAAATTGGCTACGGCGTTCAGTTGGGCGAGTGCCATAAGCTGCCGGCGGATGGCAAGGTGCACCCGAACAGCGCCGGCTATTACGCCGACCTCTGCCCTTATGGCCAACCAGGTGACCTGTTGTGGGGGCGAGAAAGCTTCTGGCAGGCAGGTGAATGGACTTCCTCATACTCTGAAGGCGACTGCGACAAGTGGAATGGCTCTCGCCGCATCCACTACCGCGCTGATGGCGAGCCGCCAAATGAGCCGAACCGCCACTATCCCCGTGCCTTGCGCAACGGTTCCTACTCCGCCGCCGACCCGGACCGGATTTGGCGTGCAAGACCGAGCATCCACATGCCCCGCTGGGCAAGCCGCATTCTGCTGGAGATCACCGAGGTTCGAATCGAGCTGCTGCAGCACATCACCATCGGCCAGATCTGCAAAGAAGGCCTGGCCCGCTCAATGTACGAGTTCATGCCCGTCACCCAGGCCTTTGATGCTTTCGCCGAGCTGTGGAACTCCACCGGCGGGGACTGGGACGCCAACCCATGGGTCTGGGTCGTCGAGTTCAAGAGGGTCGAGCAATGATCGGCGCCAACGATCCAGTCCGTAAAGCAACGGGCGGCCTTTTCGACTTGGACGAGATCATCGCAGTTGCCTTCCTGTTCTGCCTGCTGGTCTTCGTCACCGGCGCTGGAGTTGACCCCGAGCCGCAAACGAAATGCGCGCCAGTAATCAACCCGCAGGCCGGCAACCAGCGCCAGCTCTCCCCGCACGAAACACAACCCGAACCTACACCCGCACTGGCGCCTGGGCGCTGGATTGATGAGAGGTATCAGCTGTGACGAACATGATGCGCGAGCAGTTCGAGGCCTGGACGGAATCGGCGTTCATCGAGGTCGACCTGACCAAGGGCAATCACGGCTCCTACGCCGTGAGCGGTACGCACTGGCTCTACTGCGCCTGGGTTGCCGGCTGGAAAGAGTCCCGCGATGCCGTGGTGGTAAAGATGCCGGATCGTGCCAGCAAGGCCTACCAAGAACACTTCGATGACGTGGAGGGCGGCTGTTTCAATGAGGCGGCCTACATCCACGACGTGCGGATGGCCATCGAGGCTCATGGCCTGAAGGTGGCGCCATGACCGACCTGATCGAATTGAGGGTATCCAACCTCATCGGCGCACCCCTGGACTGGGCGGTGGCCAAGGCCGCGGGGTTCATCATAGATCCGGAATGCCGGACAACCGTATGGCACCGCGACGGTATACCTACCAGCATCAGCATCCGAGGCGCTACGGAGGGCTTCGGTTACCGCCCGTCCACTCACTGGGCGCAAGGCGGCCAGCTAATCGACAGGCACCGAGGCAGCGCCCAGCACTGCCCAGGAATGGCCGATGACGCCTGCTATAGCGGCGGTCCGGAGGGCGCGGGCGTCTGGTGCTACGGCCCCACCGCCCTCATCGCGTTCTGCCGCGGACTCGTCCACTACAAACTCGGCGATACCGTCCAGGTGCCGAAGGAGCTCATGCCATGACCGAAGTTCACCGCTACAAAGCCGTCAAGATGCTTTCCGAAGCGGGCAACCGCATCAACTACGACCCGCACGGCCCGGATGTCGTGATGGCTGAGGCCTACGACAAGCTTAGGGCCGAGAACGAGGCTCTGAGCAAGGAGGCCGAGCGCAGTAAAAGCATGCTGCTGGATGCCTGTGTGTCCATCGGCAGCATTGGCGAAGCTCTCGGCCTGGATATGGACGCCGACGCAGACATGATGATCGGCACGGCCCGCGACTTGATCGATGGGCTGAACCGCATCATTCAGGAGTGCCCGCTGGGCTCGCCGGGCTTCGCCATTGCCACCGAGGTAATGGGCGAACTGGGCGTGACGCAGGATGCTCAGGAATGATCGCCCTCGCCTACATGGCCTACCTGATCTACAGGGGGCCGCGATGAGCGCCGAAGTTTTCCAGTTTCCGCTTAAGCGCCGAGCCCAAAACAACCAGGTGCTGGCCAACCAAGCAGAGCGCAAGAGGCTGGCCGACTGGTTCCGCGAAATCGCCCAGCACATCGAAGGCAACGAGGTGGAGCGCGAGCCGCTGGCAGCCATGATCGTACTCAGCAGTGCAGCAGGTGACGAAGTCCTGCATGTCGGCTACTCAACCGACGCCACCTCACTCGTTCAGGCAGGAAACGCAGCCCGCCAATGGGCTCACCTGACCTTCCAGCGCAAAGCAGGCAACTTCTTCGACCGCCAACGCTAACCCCTCCCCCAATTACTCAAGCCCGCCGACATGCGCGGGCGAGGATTTCCTATGTCCGTAACTCACCAATTTCATCAAACCGCCAATGACTGCCTGGAGCGCATCGCGGCCGAACTCTGGCCAGGCGCAAAGCTGGCCCTGGTCATCTACACCCCGGATAAGCCCGAGCTCGACATCGTGCTCAAGGACAGCGGCCTGAACGTTGACGAGGTCATCAACACTCTGCGCCGCCGCGGCGGCCTCAGTCTTGATGGCGACAACGCCTACAAGCGCTCGGTCTGTGACGTCATCATCGGAGCCCTTGCAGCTGGCAAGCAGAACAACAACCCTCCACCAGCTGGCCACTGGGGCCAGGAGTTCTGGGATATCGGGCGAGCCGAAGGCGCGCTGCAACACGAGCTTGTCCATGCCCTGCGCCTGGCACGCAAAGAGCTGGACGCCTGCCAGCGCGTGATCCACTACGCCGGCGGATTCGACCCGGCCTACGTCAACGACGCCCAGGCAGCCATCAAGGAAGCCAACTCGGTACTGGACAAAATCCCCGCCTGACTAGCCTGCCGCCACCGGCGGCGTGGAGACCATCCCATGGAAACCGAGATTCTTTCGGACGAAGAGCTGGCCGACCTGACCGGCTACAAGGCCAGGGGCTGGCAGCGCCGCTGGCTCAACGAGCGCGGCTGGCACTTCGTCGAAAGCCGCGGCGGCCGGCCCCTGGTAGGCCGTCAGTATGCCCGCATGAAGTTGGGCGTAACCCTTGAGGTAGTGCCGCTGGCACCGCCGCCCCCGCCACCCACACCAGCGTGGACGCCAGATTTTTCAAAGGTGAGGTGATATGCGCCCCCGTAGCACAGAGAACAGGGATTTACCGCCGGGCGTGTACCGGCGCAAGCGCACCAGCAAGAGCAAGAAGAACCCGAACAAGGCGTGGATTAGCTACTACTACCGCGACAAGGACGGCAAGGAAATCGCCTTGGGCACGGACCTCAGTCTGGCCCGGATAAAATGGGCAGAGCTGGAGGCCCGGGAAAAACCGCGCGACTTGCTGCTGATGGGGGCAATCTTTGATCGCTATGAGCGCGACATTATCCCCAAGAAGGGCGAGCGCACACAGAAAGACAACCTGGCAGAGCTCCGGCAGTTGCGACCGTTTTTCGACAAAGCTCCCATCGAGGCAATTACGCCAGCGCTTGTCGCCCAGTACCGAGATGCACGGTCGGCGCCGGTGCGCGCAAATAGGGAGATCGCCCTCCTATCGCACGTCTACAACATGGCGCGGGAATGGGGGCTAACCACCAAAGAGAACCCCTGCCAGGGCGTACGGAAGAACAAAGAAGTGCCCCGAGACTTCTATGCGAACGATGCAATCTGGAACGCGGTTTACGCGAAAGCGGTGGGCGAGCTGAAGGACGCCATGGACCTGGCGTATCTGACGGGCCAGCGTCCGGCGGACGTACTGGTGATGAGAAGAGATGACATCGAGGATAAGGCCCTCGGTGTGAAGCAGAAGAAGACCCACAAGAAGCTGAGGATCATGCTTGAGGTGGATGGGGTTGAAAGCGGCCTGGGCGCCTTGATCCGGAAGATACTGGAGCGGAACGCACCGCACGGCTCGCCGTATCTCCTGCTGACCGAGTCAGGAAAGCGCGTCACGGCCGCCATGCTTCGCCATCGCTGGGACGATGCCCGGGAGGAAGCTGTGAAAGAAGCAGTAGCCGCAGGCGACCAGGTGCTGGCTGGCCGTATTAGCCAATTCCAGTTCCGTGACATCCGCCCGAAAGCAGCATCCGAAATCGTTGATGTCGACCACGCGAGTCTGCTTCTGGGCCACACCAAGGGCGACATAACCGAGCGGGTATATCGCCGAGTTGGGGCCCTGGCGAAACCGACCAAGTAAGAAAGTATCGGAAGCGCTTCCGAAATAAACCATTCCCAATGGTGTTCCCATGGGGAGTTTTTCTATGCCCCAAAAACGCAAAAAGCCCTGAATAATCAGGGCTTTGAATGTGGCGGAAGCGTAGAGATTCGAACTCTAGGATAGTTGCCCATCGACGGTTTTCAAGACCGTTGCCTTAAACCACTCGGCCACGCTTCCAGCTCGTTTTGCGGCCGCCATAATACCGTAATGAAACAAGCTGTCAAACTCTCTGTGTCGCGGGTTGCGGGAGCTCTGATAGACTCCTAGCATCTGAACGTCTGAAAACCACAGGTTTACCAAGGAGTGTCGCCATGCGCGAACAGGATTACGCCGTACACCACGGCCAGCAGGTCGAGCAGCAGGAGATCAGCAAGGTCCTGCGCAACACGTACAGCCTGCTGGCGCTCACCCTCGCCTTCAGCGGTGTCATGGCCTTCGTGGCCCAGCAGATGCGCGTCGGCTACCCGAACGTGTTCGTGGTGCTGATCGGCTTCTACGGGCTGTTCTTCCTTACCAACAAACTGCGTGATTCGGCCTGGGGCCTGGTGTCCACCTTCGCCCTCACCGGCTTCATGGGCTTTATCCTCGGCCCTATCCTCAACCGCTACCTGGGCATGGCCGGTGGCGCCGAAGTGGTCAGCTCGGCATTTGCCATGACTGCCCTGGTGTTCGGTGGTCTGTCGGCTTATGTGCTGATTACCCGCAAGGACATGAGCTTCCTCAGCGGCTTCATCACTGCGGGCTTCTTTGTCCTGCTGGGTGCTGTCGTGGCCAGCTTCTTCTTCCAGATCAGCGGCCTGCAACTGGCGATCAGCGCTGGCTTCGTGCTGTTCTCGTCGGTCTGCATCCTGTTCCAGACCAGCGCGATCATTCACGGTGGCGAGCGTAACTACATCATGGCGACCATCAGCCTGTATGTGTCGATCTACAACCTGTTTGTCAGCCTGCTGCAGCTGTTTGGCATCATGGGTCGTGATGACTGATTGATTGCTGCAAGAGAAAGCCCGCTTCGGCGGGCTTTTTTGTGGGAGCGGGTTCACCCGCGAACACCGGCGCAGCCGGTGCCAGGCACCGCGTTGGTTTCTTCGCGGGTGAACCCGCTCCCACAGGGTCCGCGCAGGTTTCAGGCTTGAACAAACAGCACCAATAATTGACCATAAAGTCAGATAATCAGGCGAATGGTCGTCGATCATGCCGCCATCGTGCTTTTCTCTACCCCAATTCGCCATCACCCCGTAGAATGCGCTCCTTTTTTCTTCCGGGGCAGCTTTTCGCAATGAGCTCACACGAACACAGCCCAGGCGCGGCGGCGCCTGCCAATGAACTGGTGCTTGGTCTTGAGGACAAGCCACGGCTGTTGATCGGCCTGCTGGCAGCACTGCAGCACCTGCTGGCGATCATCGTGCCGATCGTCACCCCTGGCCTGCTGATTTGCCAGGCGCTGGGGGTTTCCGCACGTGATACCAACCTGATCGTCTCCATGTCGCTGGTCATCTCGGGTATCGCCACCTTCGTCCAGTGCAAGCGCTTCGGGCCGTTCGGTGCCGGGCTGCTGATCGTCCAGGGCACCAGCTTCAACTTCGTCGGCCCGCTGATTGCCGGCGGGGCGCTGATGGTCAAGCAAGGTACGCCGGTTGAAGGCGTGATGGCGGCCATCTTTGGTGTGGTAATCGCCGGCTCGTTCGTCGAGATGGGCGTGTCGCGCATCCTGCCCTTCGTCAAACGCCTGATTACCCCGCTGGTCACCGGCATCGTGGTGCTGATGATCGGCCTGACCCTGATCAAGGTCGGCCTGATCAGCATGGGTGGTGGCTTCGGCGCCATGGCCAATGGCACCTTCGCCAATGGCGAGAACCTGCTGCTGTCGGGCGTGGTGCTGGCGATCATCGTCATCCTCAACCGCATTCCGGTAGTGTGGATGCGCAGCTGCGCCATCGTTATCGCCCTGGCGGTCGGCTATGCGCTGGCCGGTTACCTGGGCCGCCTGGATTTCACCGGCATGCACGAAGCCGCGCTGTTCCAGGTGCCGACGCCGCTGCACTTCGGCCTGGGCTTCTCCTGGGCACTGTTCATCCCAATGCTGGTGATCTACCTGGTAACTTCGCTGGAAGCCATCGGTGACGTCACCGCCACCAGCAAGGTGTCGCGCCAGCCGGTCGAAGGGCCGGTGTGGATGCAGCGGATCAAGGGCGGTGTACTGGTGAACGGGGCCAACTCGCTGCTGGCCGGCTTGTTCAACACCTTCCCGAGCTCAATCTTTGCCCAGAACAATGGCGTGATTCAGCTGACCGGGATCGCCAGCCGCCATATCGGTATGTGGATTGCCGTGATGCTGGTGCTGCTGGGGCTGTTCCCGAGCGTTGCCGGGGTGATCCAGGCGGTGCCGGAGCCGGTGCTGGGTGGTGCGGCCATGGTCATGTTCGGGGCGGTTGCGGCTTCGGGGATCAATATCCTGGCCAGCACTCGCCTGGACCGTCGTGCCCTGCTGATCATCGCTGTATCCCTGGCCCTGGGCCTGGGTGTGGCGCAGGTGCCGGAGTTCCTGGCGCACATGCCGGCGGCGATTCGCAATGTGCTGGAGTCGGGCGTGGCTACCGGGGGTATCTGTGCCCTGGTGTTGAACTGGTTCTTGCCGGAGAGCAAGGAACAGGCCTGAGCCTGGAGTCCTTCTGTCAGGGCCATGGGGCTGCTTTGCAGCCCGTCGCGACGCAAGGCCGCTCCTACACGAAGCCGCGTAGACCTGAAGATTGGTGCAAGACAGAAAGCCCGCCCCGCCATGCACAAGCGGGCGCGGGCTTTTTTGCTTTATCATGGCACCATTCCTTTTGCATGAGTTATCCATGAAATTCGCTATCGCGGTGTTCTCCCCGGCCCATGCGCCCTCCTCGCGGCGCGCCCTGCGCTACGCCGAGGCGGTGCTGGCCGGCGGGCATGAGATTGCCCGGCTGTTCTTCTACCAGGACGGGGTACACAGTGCCTCGGCCAACGTGGTCGCCCCCCAGGACGAGCTGGATGTTGCCGGCCAATGGCGCGCCTTCATTGCAGCCAACCAGCTGGACGCCGTGGTGTGCATCGCCGCCGCGCTGCGCCGTGGCGTGCTCGACGAGGCCGAGGCCAACCGCTACCAGCGCCCGGCCGTGAACCTGCCCAAGCCTTGGGAGCTGTCGGGGCTTGGCCAGCTACATGAGGCGGCACAGGTTGCCGATCGCCTTGTCTGCTTCGGAGGCGACTGAAATGGCCAAATCCTTGTTGATCATCAGCCGCCAGGCGCCCTGGAACGGCCCATCGGCCCGTGAAGCACTGGACATCGCCCTGGCTGGCGGCGCGTTCGATCTGCCGCTGGGCATGCTGTTCCTCGATGACGGCGTGTTCCAGCTCGCTGCAGACCAGCAGCCCACCGCCGTGCAACAGAAGAACCTGGCCGCCAACTTGCAGGCGCTGCCAATGTTCGGCGTCGAGGAGCTGTTCGCCTGCAGCCACAGCCTCACTCGCCGCGGCCTGGCAGCCGACACTCTGGTGCTGCCGGTGCAAGTGCTGGACGACACGGCCCTGGCCGCGCTGATCGCCCGTTTCGACCAGGTGGTAACGCTCTGATGACGACCCTGCATGTAATTGCCCACTCCCCGTTTGGCGACGAGCGCCTGGCCAGCTGCCTGCGCCTGCTCGGCACCGACGACGCCCTGCTGCTGTGCGGCGATGCTGTATATGCCCTGCGCAGCGGCAGCGAACCGCACCAACAGCTGCAAGCCGCCGGCCTGGCCCAGCGCCTGTTCGCCCTGGAAGAAGACGTGCAGGCCCGCGCGGTCGGCAACGAGCTGGCCAAGGCCGTGGACTACGCCGGGTTCGTCGAACTGTCGCTGCATTACGACAAGGTCAACAGCTGGCTATGAATACCCTCAACGTTGGCGATCAGGCGATCGCCCTGGACAAGGACGGCTTCCTGGTCGACCTGCAAGACTGGTCGCATGCCGCCGCCGAGGCTTTGGCCGCGCGCGAGGGCATCCCGTTGACGGCGGACCACTGGGAAATCCTCGAACTGCTGCGCCAGTTCTACCAGGAATTCCAGCTGTCCCCGGCCACGCGCCCGCTGATCAAGTACACGGCCCTCAAACTGGGCCCGGACAAGGGCAACAGCCCGCACCTCAACCGCCTGTTCAACGGCACTCCCGCCAAACTGGCCGCCAAGCTGGCGGGCCTGCCCAAGCCGACCAACTGCATATGACAGAACCTCGCCCGCTTACCCTGGAAACCCCTGCCGAACACCCGTTCGCCGAGTTCGTGCGCATTCTTGGCAAAGGCAAGCGCGGCGCGCGTGGCCTGACCCGTGAAGAAGCTCGCACGGCCATGACCCTGCTGCTGGAAGGCAAGGTCGAAGATGCCCAGCTCGGTGCCTTTCTCATGCTGCTGCGGCACAAGGAAGAAAGCGCCGAAGAACTGGCCGGCTTCACCGAGGCCCTGCGCGCCCACTTGCAGGCGCCGCGCATCGCCGTTGACCTGGACTGGCCCACCTACGCTGGCAAGAAGCGCCACCTGCCCTGGTACCTGCTGGCTGCCAAATGCCTGGCCAACAATGGTGTGCGCATCCTGATGCACGGTGGCGGTGCGCATACCGCCGGGCGCATGTACACCGAGCAACTGCTGTCCCTGCTGGAAATTCCACTGTGCCGTGACTGGGCTGCGGTCAGCCGGGCCCTGGACCAGCAGCGCCTGGCCTTCTTCCCGCTGCAGGACTGGGCCCCGCAGTTGCAGCGCATGATCGATCTGCGCAACACCCTGGGCCTGCGTTCGCCCATCCACTCGCTGGCCCGGGTGCTCAACCCGCTGGCTGCGCGTTGTGGCCTGCAGAGCATCTTCCACCCCGGTTACCAGGCGGTGCACCGCGAGGCCAGCCGCCTGCTGGGCGACCATGCCGTGGTAATCAAGGGTGATGGCGGCGAGATCGAGGTAAACCCCGATGTCATCAGCCATCTGTACGGCACCACCGCCGGCGAAGCCTGGGACGAGGAATGGGCAGCGCTGAGCGAACGCCGCCACGTGAAGCCGCCAAGCCTGCAACCCGAGCAATTGCTGGCGGTCTGGCGTGGCGAGGCCGAGGACAGCTACGGTGAAATGGCCGTGGTCGCGACCATCGCCCTGGCCCTGCGCGGCCTGGGCCAGGACCGTGAGCAGGCTTTCGCCACGGCACGCGGTTACTGGGGCGCACGCAACCAATCGAATAACTAGATAGTAAGAGTGCAGTCTTTGCGCTAGTTATTCGAACGTTTTCCCCTAGACTGGGCTCCAACGACAAACAACTTTGTTCCGAGGAGCTCACCATGGGCCTTTTGATCGACGGCCGCTGGCATGACCAGTGGTATGAAAACGGCAAGGACGGCACGTTCAAACGCGAAAACGCCCAACGCCGCAATCAGCTGCCCGCTCCCGAAGCTGGCCGCTACCACCTGTACGTCTCGCTGGCCTGCCCATGGGCGCACCGCACCCTGATCTTCCGTGCCCTCAAGGGCCTGGAGCCGTTGATCGATGTGTCGGTGGTCAGCTGGCTGATGCAGGACCATGGCTGGACTTTCGACCAGCAGCAAGGCTCCAGCGGTGACCACCTCGACGCGCTGCAGTACCTGCACCAGCGCTACACCCAGGATGACCCGCACTACACCGGCCGTGTGACTGTACCGGTGCTGTGGGACAAGAAAGAGAAACGCATCGTCAACAACGAGTCGTCGGAGATCATCCGCATCTTCAACAGCGCGTTCAACGAACTGACCGGCAATACACTGGACCTGTACCCAGAGCCGCTGCGCCCGACCATCGAGGCGCTGAACGAGCGCATCTACCCGGCGGTGAACAACGGCGTGTATCGCGCAGGCTTTGCCACTACGCAGGAAGCCTACGAGGCGGCGTTTGACGAAGTGTTCAACGAACTGGACTACCTGGAAGACTTGCTGAGCCGCAACCGCTACCTGGCCGGGGAATACCTGACCGAGGCCGATGTGCGCCTGTTCACCACCCTTGTGCGCTTCGATGCGGTGTACCACGGACATTTCAAGTGCAACCTGCGCCGCCTGAGCGATTATCACAACCTGTCGAACTGGCTGCGTGAGCTGTACCAGTGGCCGGGGGTGGCGGGCACAGTGGACATGGAGCATATCCAGAAGCACTACTACATGAGCCACAAGACCATCAACCCGAACGGGATCGTGCCCAAGGGGCCGCTGCAAGACTTCAACCTGCCCCATGATCGGGAGCGGTTGGCAGGCAAGGGGATTTGGCAGGCTTGAGATTGCAGGGGCTGCTTTGCAGCCCATCGCGACACAAGGCAGCTCCTACAGGGGATCGCTATCTCCTGTAGGAGCTGCCTTATGTCGCGATGGGCCGCAAAGCGGCCCCAACGATTTCAGCTGTTCTGCGAACCTTCGAACCAGGCCAGCTTGTCACGCAACTGCACCACTTCCCCGACAATCACCAGGGTCGGCGCATGCACTTCATGCTGGGCCACCAGCTCCGGCAAGTCCGCCAAGGTGCCGGTGAACACCCGCTGATTACGCGTAGTCCCCTGCTGCACCAGCGCCGCCGGGGTACTGGCCGCGCGGCCATGGCGAATCAGCTCGGCGCAGATGGTCGGCAAGCCCACCAAGCCCATGTAGAACACCAGAGTCTGTGCCGGCGCCACCAGGTCATGCCAAGGCAGGTTGCTGGTGCCATCCTTCAGGTGCCCGGTCACGAAACGTACTGACTGGGCATAGTCGCGGTGAGTCAGCGGAATCCCACCATAGGCGGAACACCCACTGGCCGCGGTAATGCCCGGCACCACCTGGAACGGGATGCCATGCTCGGCCAGTTCTTCGATCTCTTCGCCGCCCCGGCCGAAGATGAACGGGTCGCCGCCCTTCAGGCGCAGCACACGCTTGCCCTGCCGGGCCAGGTCGACCAGCAGGCGGTTGATCTGGTCCTGAGGCACGGCATGGTCGGCGCGACGCTTGCCCACGTAGATACGCTCGGCATCGCGGCGGCACATCTCGATGATCGCCGGTGCCACCAGGCGGTCGTACAGCACCACATCGGCCTGCTGCATCAGGCGCAAGGCACGGAAGGTCAGCAAGTCCGGATCGCCCGGGCCCGCCCCCACCAGGTACACCTCACCGCCCTGCTGCACCGGTGCACCGTCGACCATCGCCTGCAACAGGCGCTCGGCCTCGGCGCCCTGCCCGGCCAGCTGGCGCTCGGCAATCTGCCCCTGAAACACGGTTTCCCAGAAGCCACGGCGCTGGTTGACGTCCGGGTACAAGGCCTTGACCTTGTCGCGGAAGCGCGCGGCCAGGCCGGCCAGCTCGCCATAGGCGGACGGGATCCAGGCCTCCAGCTTGGCGCGAATCAACCGCGCCAGCACCGGAGCATCCCCGCCACTGGATACCGCAACCACCAACGGCGAACGGTCGACGATCGCCGGGAAGATCACCGTGCACAGGGCCGGCGCATCCACCACGTTGACCGGCAGGCTGAGGGCCTGCGCATCCGCCGACACCTGGGCATTGAGCCCGGGGTCGTCGGTGGCCGCGATCACCAGCCGGCAACCGACCATGTCGGCTGCCTGATAGCCGCGCACCAGCACCTCGCCGCCACCTTCCCGGGCCAGCGCGGCCAACTGGCCGTCGACATCCGGTGCCACCACGCGCAGCGCGGCGCCGGCATCGGCCAGCAGGCGCGCCTTGCGCAAGGCGATCTCACCGCCGCCAACGACCAGCACGCGGCCGCCCTGCAGCTTGTGGAACAGCGGCAGGTAATCCATTTAGCGGATAACCTCGACGCCGCCCATGTAAGGCTTCAGCACTTCCGGCACACGGATCGAACCGTCGGCCTGCTGGTAGTTTTCCAGCACGGCAACCAGGGTACGGCCTACGGCCAGGCCGGAGCCGTTGAGGGTGTGCACCAGCTCTGGCTTGCCGGTTTCCGGGTTGCGCCAGCGGGCCTGCATGCGGCGCGCCTGGAAGTCACCGCAGTTGGAGCACGAGCTGATTTCGCGGTACTTGTCCTGGCTTGGTACCCACACTTCCAGGTCGTAGGTCTTCACCGCACCAAAGCCCATGTCGCCGGTGCACAGGGCCAGCACGCGGTACGGCAGCTCCAGCAGCTGCAGCACGCGCTCGGCGTTGGCAGTCAGGCCTTCCAGGGCTTCCATCGACTTGGATGGCTCGACCACCTGCACCATCTCGACCTTGTCGAACTGGTGCTGGCGGATCATGCCGCGGGTGTCACGGCCGGAAGCACCGGCTTCGCTGCGGAAGCACGGGGTGTGGGCAACCAGTTTCAGTGGCAGCTGCTTGGCGTCGAGGATTTCACCGGCCACCAGGTTGGTCAGCGACACTTCGGCGGTCGGGATCAGGTAGAAGTCGGCCTCGCCTTCGCGGCTGATCTTGAACAGGTCTTCCTCGAACTTCGGCAGCTGGCCGGTGCCCTGCAGGGCCGGGGCCTGGACCAGGTACGGGGTGTAGTGCTCCTCGTAGCCGTGCTCGCCGGTGTGCAGGTTGATCATGAACTGCGCCAGGGCGCGGTGCAGGCGGGCGATCGGGCCGCGCAGCACGGCAAAGCGTGCGCCAGACAGCTTGGCGGCGGCTTCGAAGTCCAGGCCACCGCTGACTTCGCCAAGGGCGACGTGGTCCTTGATTTCGAAGTCGAAGGCCTTCGGCGTGCCCCAACGGCGCACTTCGACGTTGTCGTCTTCGCTGGCACCGACCGGTACGCTGGCGTCCGGCAGGTTGGGGATGGTCAGCAGGATGCCATCCAGTTCAGCCTGGATGCCGTCCAGCTCGGTCTTGCCGGCAGCCAGTTCGTTGGCCATGCGCTCGACGTCGGCCATCAGCGGCGCAATGTCTTCGCCCTTGGCCTTGGCCTGGCCGATGGACTTGGAACGGGCGTTACGCTCGGCCTGCAGCTGCTCGGTGCGGGTCTGCACAGCCTTGCGGCGCTCTTCCAGTGATTCGATGCGCGCGACATCCAGGCTGAAGCCACGGGAGGCCAGGCGATCCGCCACTTCCTGAAGTTGGCCGCGTAACAGTTTGGAATCGAGCATATCGTTCTCTCGTTATGTGTAGGTGTTGGTTCAGAATCGGGTCAGGGACAGGCCGGCCCAGGTCGCGAGCAGCCCGCCCACCACGCTGATACCGGTATAGCCCAGAGCCAGCGGCACTTGCCCGCTTTCCAGCAGGCGTACGGTATCCAGCGAAAAGGAGGAAAAAGTCGTCAGGCCACCGAGGAAGCCGACGATCAGCCCGGCGCGCAGCTCGACCGGCACGATCGGCTTGTGCAGGAACAGGCCATAGAGCAGGCCGATCAGCAGGCAGCCAATCAGGTTGACCGCCAGCGTACCGAGATAGAAGTGCCGTGGCCAGTGGGCAGCCACCCAGTTGGTGGTAGCAAAGCGCAACAAGGTACCGGCAATACCGCCAGCGCTGACGGCGGCAATCAGTGCAATCACGGTTTTCTCCGCTGGCGGGGGCTGTTGCGGTCAAGGTCGGCCAAGTGGCGCAGCTTCTCGCCAATCTTCAGTTCCAGGCCACGAGGCACCGGCTGGTAGTACTGGCGCGGCTCGAGCTCCTCGGGGAAGTAGTCTTCGCCGGCGGCATAGGCGTCGGGTTCATCGTGGGCATAGCGGTACTCGTCGCCATAGCCCAGTTGCTTCATCAGCTTGGTCGGGGCGTTGCGCAGGTGCAGCGGCACTTCCAGCGAACCGTGCTCGGCGGCCTCGCGCAGGGCGGTCTTGAAGCCCATGTACACCGCGTTGCTCTTCGGTGCGCAGGCGAGGTAGGTGATGGCCTGGGCCACTGCCAGTTCGCCCTCGGGGCTGCCCAGGCGCTCTTGCACATCCCAGGCCGCCAGGCACAGGCTGAGCGCGCGCGGGTCGGCGTTGCCGATGTCCTCGCTGGCCATGCGCACCACGCGGCGGGCGATGTACAGCGGGTCGCAGCCGCCGTCGAGCATGCGCGCGAACCAGTACAGGGCGCCATCGGGGTTGGAGCCGCGCACCGACTTGTGCAGCGCGGAAATCTGGTCGTAGAACGCCTCGCCCCCCTTGTCGAAGCGGCGGCGGCTGTCGCCGAGCAGGCTCTGCAGCATCTCGACGTCGATCTCGCTGCCGTCTTCAGCCAGGTCCGAGGCGTTTTCCAGGAAGTTGAGCATGCGCCGGCCATCGCCATCGGCGGCGGCCATCAGCATCTTGAAGGCGTCGTCACCAACCCGCAGGTTGCGCTTGCCCAGGCCGCGCTCTTCAGTCAGCGCGCGGTTGACCAGCTTGCGCAGCGCCGCCTCGTCCAGGCTCTTGAGCACATACACCCGCGCCCGCGACAGCAATGCGTTGTTCAGCTCGAACGACGGGTTTTCGGTGGTGGCGCCAATGAACAGCAGGGTGCCGTCTTCCACATAGGGCAGGAAGGCATCCTGCTGCGACTTGTTGAAGCGGTGCACTTCGTCGACGAACAGGATGGTACGGCGGCCGTACTGGCCAGCCTGCTGCTTGGCCACTTCGACCGCCTGGCGAATCTCCTTCACCCCGGCCAGTACCGCCGACACCGTTTCGAAGTGCGCGTCGCAGAACTGCGCCAGCAGCCGCGCGAGGGTGGTCTTGCCCACCCCAGGCGGCCCCCAGAAGATCATCGAGTGCAGCGCACCCTGCTCCAGCGCCTCGCGCAGCGGTTTGCCGCGCGCCAGCAGGTGCTCCTGGCCGACGTACTCGTCCAGGTTGGACGGGCGCAGGCGAGCGGCCAGGGGCTGGGCGACGGGTTCGCTTCGAAACAGGTCCATGGCGAGCTCTGGTTACTCCTTGATGACGTCCGCGCCTTTGGGGATGTCGAACTTGAACTTGCTGTCCGGCACCGCCTGGTTGGCTTTCACGCCATTGAACAGGATGTTGGTGCGCTGGCCGACGCTGTCGATCAGCTGCATGTCGTTGATCAGGCCCTTGCGGAACGACACGCGCAGCGAGTCGAACAGGGTGTCCTTGGTCTTCGGCTTGAGGGTGAAGTCCATCACTTCGCCCTGCTCCTTCGAGCTGATGTCGAAGCTCTGGCTGATCTTCGACACGTCACCGGACAGCAGCAGCGCCGGGGTCTGGTTCAGGCGCTGGTCGAGCTTCTTGATGGTGGCCTGCTCCAGGTCCGGGTCCCACAGGGTGACGTTCTTGCCGTCGGATACCACCACCTGCTCCTGCGGCGCATCGGTGTGCCAGTAGAACAGGCCCGGGCGCTTGACGGTCATCTTGCCGGATGTTTCCTGCAGGCTGGTGCCGCCGGCGTCCAGGGTCAGCTGGGAAAAGTTGGCCTCGATGGTCTGCGACTTTTCCAGCAATTGGGTCAGGCGTTGTACGTCTTGCTCACCGGCATAAGCCGATACGGTGGCCGACACAGAAGCCGCGGCCAGGGCAGAAACCAACAGCATGCGAATCGCGCGCATGGGAGTCCTCATCGAGCATTGAAAAGGCCGGGCGCCACCGTTGGCGCCCGGCAAGGTGTTCGTCAGTCGCGCGGGCCGCCCGGGGCTATCACTTCCCGCGAGCCGTTGCTGTTCATGGGGGTGACCACGCCGGCCATTTCCATGGCTTCGATCATGCGGGCGGCGCGGTTGTAGCCGATCTTCAGTTTGCGCTGCACGGCCGAGATGGACGCGCGGCGGCTCTCCAGCACGAACTGCACGGCCTCATCATACAGGGCGTCGCTTTCCGAATCTTCGCCATCGCCACCACCGCCGCCGCCTTCGAAGCCGCTGCCGGCCTCCTCGACGCCGTTGAGGATGTCGTCGTTGTAGTCCGGGGCGCCGCGCAGCTTCCACGCTTCCACCACGCGGTGCACCTCGTCGTCGGAGACGAACGCGCCGTGCACACGAATCGGCAGGCTGGTGCCCGGCGGCATGTACAGCATGTCACCGTGGCCCAGCAGCTGTTCGGCACCACCCTGGTCGATGATGGTCCGCGAGTCGATCTTGCTCGACACCTGGAACGCCATGCGGGTCGGGATGTTGGCCTTGATCAGGCCGGTAATCACGTCCACCGACGGGCGCTGGGTAGCGAGGATCAGGTGGATACCGGCCGCACGTGCCTTCTGGGCGATACGGGCGATCAGCTCTTCGACCTTCTTGCCGACGATCATCATCATGTCGGCGAATTCGTCGACCACCACCACGATGGTCGGCAGGGTTTTCAGCGCAGGCGGCTCATCGTCCATGCTCTCGCGGCGGTACAGCGGGTCATGGATGATCTCGCCGGCTTCCTGGGCGTCCTTGATCTTGCGGTTGAAGCCGGCCAGGTTACGCACGCCCATGGCCGCCATCAGCTTGTAGCGCCGCTCCATCTCGGCCACGCTCCAGCGCAGGGCGTTGGCGGCATCCTTCATGTCGGTGACCACCGGGCACAGCAGGTGCGGGATGCCCTCGTAGATCGACAGTTCAAGCATTTTCGGGTCGATCATGATCAGCCGCGCGTCTTCCGGGCTGGACTTGAACAGGATCGACAGGATCATAGCGTTCACACCCACCGACTTACCGGAACCGGTGGTACCGGCCACCAGCAGGTGCGGCATCTTGGCCAGGTCGGTGATCACCGGCTTGCCGCCGATGTCGTGGCCCAGGGCCAGGGTGACCGGCGACTTCTGCTCGTCGTACTGCGGCGTAGCCAGCACTTCGGAGAAACGCACCATCTGCCGGTTCTCGTTGGGGATCTCGATACCCACGGTGGTCTTGCCGGGGATGACCTCGACCACACGCACACTGGTCACTGCCAGCGAACGCGCCAGGTCCTTGGCCAGGTTGGCGATACGGCTGACTTTCACACCGGCGGCCGGCTGGATTTCGTAACGGGTAATCACCGGGCCCGGGTGGATCGAGTCCACCGCCACTTCCACGCCGAATTCCTTGAGTTTGATTTCCAGCAGCTGGCCGACACCGGCCAGAGATTCCGGCGAGTACTCGATCTTCTTCTGTTCGGCCGGGTCGAGGATGGAGATCGACGGCAAGGTGCCTTCCACCGCGCTGTCGACGAACAGTGGCGCCTGCTTCTCCTTCATCACCCGCTTGCTCGGCTCCGGCGCCCTGGCGGGTGTCGGCGGCACGATCATAGGGGCCGCGGCAGGTTGTTCGCGGGAGATTACCGGCTCACGTGGTGCCGGCGACTCGCGTGGCACCACAGGCTCGCGCGACAGGGTTGGCTCACGTGGCTCGACCGGCTGGGCAGGTGCTTCTTCACGCTTGAAGATGCGCTCGCGCAGCGCCGGCTTGGCCGGTTCGCGCTTGTCGGCGGCCATTGGCGCGGCCTTGACCACCGGTTCATCCTCGCGCAGCTGCGCCTCCAGGCGCTTGCGTTCGTTGCGTGCTTCCCACCAACGGTTGGCGGCGCCCTGCACCAGCTCGAACAGGTCGAGGGTGATCTTGCCGGTCAGGTCCATCACCTTGAACCACGACAGGTCGGTGAACACGGTCAGGCCGAACAGGAACAGGGCAATGAACATCAGCGTGCTGCCCTGCACGTTCAGCAGGTTGCGCGCCAGGTCGCCCAGGCTCTCGCCCAGTGCGCCACCGGCGGAGAACGGCATGCTCGCAGGCGGGTGGAAATGGATATGCGCCAGCGCCGCACCAGACAGCACCAGGAACACCAGGCCGATCAGCCGCCAGGAGAACAGCCAGCCGCTCCAGTCCCAGGGCTGGTGGCGTTCGCGGAAGATCTGCCAGGTCTTTATCGCCAGCAGCAGCGGGAAGATGTAGGCGAAGTACCCCAGCACCATGAACAGGATGTCGGCGAAGTAGGCACCGGCACGCCCGGCGGCGTTCTGCACCTGGTCGACGTTGCTGGTGTGGCTGAAGCCCGGGTCCGACGTATCGTAGGTCAGCAGCGCCATCCACAGGTACAGGCACAGGGCGCCGACAGCGATCAACGCACCTTCCTTGAGGCGATAATGCAGCTGCTGCCGCCACAGGGGGACGGGCAAGGGAGCTGGAGTTGCGGTGGATTTCTTCAAAACGCGTCTATTCCTGCGCGTGCTGCGCGTCCAATAGTGATCGGCCGACGGTGCGGCCAATGAACCACTACTTTTAACATTACTGCCCGCCAGCCGCCATGGCGGCACGCCAGATGGGGGTATGGCCGGGGGCGACTTTCATATAGCTGCAATTTGAGCATGCATTTTCTTTTGTGACAAAGGCTTATGCTGTGTTTTTGCACAGGTGTGACAGCAAATGTAGCGGATGGTGCCTGCTGTCTCATGAATGTGTAGGAAATTGCCTATTTTCATCGCCTGTGCCGGCCTCTTCGCGGGCTTGCCCGCTCCCACAGGTACCCCAGCAGGCTTCAGCGCCTGCACATGGCCTGTGGGAGCGGGCGCGCCCGCGAAGAAGCCAAAGAGATTGACCCTGCTTTTCACCCGCGCCATGCTGCCCTCTCCCCTCCCCCACCGCACGATAGACCATGCTCACCTGGCTGACCCGCGACTCGCTGACCTTCCCGCCCCTGGAAAAGGCCCTGCACGACCCCAACGGCCTGCTCGCTGCCGGCGGCGACCTGAGCCCCGAGCGCCTGGTGCAGGCCTATCGCCATGGCTGCTTCCCGTGGTATCAGGACGGCCAGCCGATCCTCTGGTGGTCGCCCGACCCGCGCACGGTGCTGCTCCCGGAGCAGCTGCACGTGTCGCGCTCGCTGGCCAAGCTGATGCGTCAGGGTCGTTACCAGGTCAGCTTCGACACCGACTTCCCGGCGGTGATCGCCGCCTGCGCCGCGCCACGCGACTACGCCGACGGTACCTGGATCACCGACACCATGCGCGCCGCCTACTGCGAGCTGCACCGGCGCGGCATCGCCCATTCGGTGGAGGTGCGCCAGGATGGCGAGCTGGTCGGCGGCCTGTACGGCCTGGCCATGGGCCAGCTGTTCTTCGGCGAATCGATGTTCAGCCGCGCCGACAATGCCTCCAAGGTCGGCTTCGTGACCCTGGTCAACCACCTGCGCCAGGCCGGTTTCGTCCTCATCGACTGCCAGATGCCGACCAACCACCTGCACAGCCTGGGCGCCCACGCCATCAGCCGCGCCGAGTTCGCCGGCTACCTGGCACGCCACCTCGACCAGCCCAACAGCGCCACATGGCGTCCCTAGGCGAGTTCCCATAGCTGGCTTACACTTAAAGCAAAGTCTCACCGAGGGGGTTGATCATGACAGAGTTGGCGCGGTTGAAGTTCTATGCCACTCAGCCCCACTCCTGCAGCTACCTGCCCGACGAACAGGCAACCACACTGTTCCTCGACCCCAGCCAGCCGATGGATGTGCACGTGTACGCCGATTTGTCGGAAATGGGCTTCCGCCGCAGTGGCGACCACCTGTACCGTCCGCATTGCCAGAACTGCAATGCCTGCGTGCCGGCACGCATCCCGGCGGCGCGTTTCATCCCCAACCGCCAGCAACGGCGCATCCTCAAGCGCAACGCCGACCTGACCGTGACCGCCGCGCGCCCGGCGTTCAAGGAAGAGTACTTCGAGCTGTACCGGCGCTATATCGAAACGCGCCACGCCGACGGTGACATGTACCCGCCCAGCCGCGACCAGTTCTCCACCTTCCTGGTGCGCGACCTGCCGTTCTGCTGGTTCTACGAGTTCCGCCTGGAAGGCCGCTTGGTGGCGGTAGCGGTGTGCGACCTGCTGCCCAACGGCCTGTCAGCGGTGTACACCTTCTACGAGCCGGACGAAGAACGTCGCAGCCTGGGCCGCTTCGCCATCCTCTGGCAGATCACCGAAGCCCTGCGCCAGGACCTCGAGGCGGTTTACCTGGGTTACTGGATCAAGAACTGCAAGAAAATGAACTACAAGACGCAGTATCGGCCTATCGAACTGTTGATAAATCAGCGCTGGGTCACCCTCAACTGAAAGGCATTGGCTTGACACACAGTTTTCGGGCATAATCCACGCCACTTTTTTGCCCGGTGCGGTTATGCGTCGGGCCAACACTGGATCCGAGGGCTCTACTGCATGTCGAAAGAAGACAGCTTCGAAATGGAAGGTACTGTCGTCGACACCCTGCCCAACACCATGTTCCGCGTGGAGTTGGAAAACGGGCACGTCGTAACCGCGCACATCTCCGGAAAGATGCGCAAGAACTACATCCGTATTCTCACTGGCGACAAGGTCCGCGTCGAACTGACGCCCTACGACCTGAGCAAGGGCCGCATCACCTACCGTGCGCGCTAAGCTCAAGCCATGAAAAAGCCCGGCCATGTGCCGGGCTTTTTTGTGCCTTCAGGATTGTAGGGGCTGCTTTGCAGCCCTTCGCGGGCACGCCCGCTCCCACAGGTATTAACTATCCCCCTGTGGGAGCGGGCGTGCCCGCGAAGGGCCGCATAGCGGCCCAATCTGTCACGCAACCTCAGCCGTGGTCTCGAAGTCGAACACCAGCTCGCCATCGCGCAGGTCGACGTGCACCACACCACCATGCTCGGCCAGTTCGCCAAACAGGATCTCCTCGGCCAGCGGCCGCTTGATCTTGTCCTGGATCAGCCGCGCCATCGGCCGCGCACCCATCTGCACGTCGTAGCCCGAGGCCGCCAGCCAGCCGCGTGCATCATCGCTGACTTCCAGCAGCACACGTTTGTCTTCCAGCTGCGCCTGCAGTTCGATAAGGAACTTGTCGACGATGCTCTTGATCGTCTCGTGGCTCAGGCGGCCAAACTGGATGATGGTGTCCAGGCGGTTGCGGAACTCCGGCGTGAAGCTCTTGCGGATGACTTCCATGGCATCGGACGCATGGTCCTGATGAGTAAAGCCGATCGAGGCCCGGGCGGCGGTTTCTGCGCCAGCGTTGGTGGTCATGATCAGGATCACATTGCGGAAGTCGGCCTTGCGCCCGTTGTTGTCGGTCAGGGTACCGTGGTCCATCACCTGCAACAGCAGGTTGAAGACTTCCGGGTGGGCCTTCTCGATTTCGTCGAGCAGCAATACGCAGTGCGGTTGCTTGGTGATCGCCTCGGTCAGCAAACCACCCTGGTCGAAGCCAACATAGCCAGGAGGCGCACCGATCAGGCGCGACACGGTGTGGCGCTCCATGTACTCGGACATGTCGAAGCGCACCAGCTCCACGCCCAGCGCCTTGGCCAGCTGCCGTGCTGCTTCGGTCTTGCCGACGCCGGTCGGGCCGGCGAACAGGAACGAACCGACAGGCTTGTCCGGCGACTTGAGGCCGGCGCGGGACAGCTTGATGGCGGTGGCCAGCGAATCGATCGCCTGGTCCTGACCAAATACGGTCAACTTCAGGTCACGCTCGAGGTTGCGCAGCAGTTCCTTGTCGGAACTGGTGACGTGCTTCGGCGGAATCCGCGCGATCTTGGCGACAATGTCTTCGACCTGCGGCACGTCGATGCGCTTGACGCGGTTGGCCTCCGGCTGCAGGCGCTGGTAGGCACCGGCTTCGTCGATCACGTCGATGGCCTTGTCGGGCATGTGCCGGTCATTGATGTAGCGCGAGGCCAGTTCAGCGGCGGCGCGCAAGGCTTCGTCGCTGTACTCGATGTTGTGGTGGCTTTCGAAGCGCCCTTTCAGGCCACGCAGGATGCCCACGGTGTCTTCGACCGATGGCTCGCTGACATCGACCTTCTGGAAGCGCCGCGCCAGGGCACGGTCCTTCTCGAAGATGCCGCGGAATTCCTGGAAGGTGGTCGAACCGATGCAACGGATCTCACCGGACGACAGCAATGGCTTGAGCAGGTTGGACGCATCCATCACCCCGCCCGACGCCGCACCGGCACCAATGATGGTGTGGATTTCGTCGATGAACAGGATCGCCTGCGGGCGCTTGCGCAGCTCGCCGAGCAGCGCCTTGAAGCGCTTCTCGAAGTCACCACGGTATTTGGTACCAGCCAGCAGTGCGCCGAGGTCGAGGGAATACACCACGCTCTGCGCCAGCAAATCGGGCACCTGGCCATCGACGATACGCTTGGCCAGGCCTTCGGCGATGGCGGTCTTGCCCACGCCTGCCTCACCCACCAGCAGCGGGTTGTTTTTGCGCCGACGGGCTAGGATTTGCGCCACGCGCTCAACTTCCTGCTCGCGGCCTACCAGCGGGTCGATACGGCCGGCACGGGCCAGTTCGTTCAGGTTGCTGGCATAGGCATCCAGCGGGTTGCTCGAAGAGGCGGTATCGCCGCCCTCTTCATCCTGCATTTCCTGGTCGTTTTCGGAATGCGGACCATGGCCCGGCACCTTGGAGATGCCATGGGCGATGTAGTTGACCACGTCGATGCGGGCCACGCTCTGCTGCTTGAGCAGGAACACGGCCTGGCTTTCCTGTTCGCTGAAGATCGCCACCAGCACGTTGGCGCCAGTGACTTCACGCTTGCCGGAGCTTTGCACGTGGAACACGGCACGCTGCAGCACACGCTGGAAGCCCAGGGTCGGCTGGGTTTCACGATCTTCGTCGTTGACCGGGATCAGGGGTGTGGTGGAATCGATGAACTCTTGCAGGTCGTGCTTGAGTTTGTCGAGATTGGCGCCACAGGCGCGCAGAACGGTCGCGGCAGCCTCATTGTCAAGGAGTGCCAGCAGCAGATGTTCGACGGTCATGAACTCATGACGCTTCGAACGAGCCTCCTTGAAGGCAAGATTGAGGGTGACTTCGAGCTCGCGGTTTAACATAGCTTCACCTCATACCCAAGTGGTCGGCGATTAACCGTCCTTCTCGATTTCACAGAGTAGCGGATGCTGGCTTTCCCTGGCGTATTGGTTGACCTGCATAGCCTTTGTTTCGGCGATGTCACGGGTAAACAATCCGCACACTGCCCGCCCTTCGGTATGGACGGTCAGCATGATCTTGGTCGCCAGCTCGCGGTTCAGATTGAAGAACGTCTCGAGCACTTCGACGACGAAATCCATCGGCGTGTAGTCATCGTTGAACAAAACCACCTTGTACATCGGTGGCGCCTGCAGGATCGGCTTGGCTTCCTGAACTGCAAGACCCGAGCCGTCGTCCTCATTCGATTGCGGGCGATCCTGATTGAATGTTAGTCGAATCTCACTAGGTGCATGCATGGAAAGAATTTCATCATGAGCGACAGGTTAAGGTTGTGGGTTGACTGCGAAGGGCACGGCCAGCGCAGGCGCCGGGCGACCTTGACTATCGGCAAAACGGTGTTACAACCAATAAGAACCCACCGTGGTCGATAAAGATCCGCGCAGTCAACCAGATTTTTCGCATGGTTCGTATGCGGATGAAGTGGATGATACTCCAGTGATGGAGTCCTTTGCAGAGGGACATAGGGATGGCAAGCGGTAAAGTCAAGTGGTTCAACAATGCCAAGGGCTATGGATTCATCAATGAAGAGGGCAAGACTGACGACTTGTTCGCTCATTATTCAGCCATCCAGATGGACGGGTACAAGACGCTCAAGGCCGGCCAGGCCGTGAGCTTCGACATCGTCCAGGGCCCCAAAGGCCTGCACGCGGTGAATATCAGCAGCGCCACTGCCGCCGCGGCCGCCAGGGCTCCGCACACCAGCAGCACTGCCGACGCCTGAACTGCCGCGCTGCCTGCCGGTACACGAAAAAACCGGCCGCCTCCTGACTGGAAGCGGCCGGTTTTCCGTTGCCTTACATATGCTTGATCATTTCATCGCCAAAGCCTGAACTGCTCACCAGCCTGGCGCCGTCCATCAGGCGCTCGAAGTCATAGGTCACGGTCTTGGCAGCAATCGCGCCATTGGTACCCTTGATGATCAGGTCCGCCGCCTCGGTCCAGCCCATGTGCCGCAGCATCATCTCCGCCGACAGGATCACCGAACCCGGGTTGACCTTGTCCTGCCCGGCATACTTGGGCGCGGTGCCGTGGGTGGCCTCGAACATGGCCACGGTGTCGGACAGGTTGGCACCCGGCGCAATGCCGATACCGCCCACTTCCGCCGCCAGGGCATCGGACAGGTAGTCACCGTTGAGGTTGAGGGTGGCGATCACGTCGTACTCGGCCGGGCGCAGCAGGATCTGCTGCAGCATGGCGTCGGCGATGGCGTCCTTGACGATGACCTCGCGGCCACTCTTGGGGTTCTTGAACTTCATCCATGGGCCACCATCGAGCAGCTCGGCCCCGAACTCGTCGCGCGCCACTTCATAGCCCCAGTCCTTGAAGGCACCCTCGGTGAACTTCATGATGTTGCCCTTGTGCACCAGGGTCAGCGACTCGCGGTCGTTGTCCACCACATACTGCAGGGCCTTGCGCACCAGGCGCTTGGTGCCTTCCTTCGACACCGGCTTGACGCCAATGCCACAGTCCTGGTCGAAGCGGATCTTGGTAACGCCCATTTCCTCCTTGAGGAACTTGATCACCTTGTTCGCCTCGGGCGAACCGGCCTTCCACTCGATGCCGGCATAGATGTCCTCGGAGTTCTCGCGGAAGATCACCATGTCCACATCGCCGGGTTTTTTCACCGGGCTGGGCACGCCCTGGAACCACAGCACCGGGCGCAGGCACACGTACAGGTCCAGTTGCTGGCGCAAGGCCACGTTGAGCGAACGGATACCGCCGCCCACCGGGGTGGTCAGCGGCCCCTTGATCGACACCACGTAATCACGCACGGCATCGAGGGTTTCCTGGGGCAGCCAGGTGTCCTGGTCGTACACCTGGGTGGCTTTTTCGCCGGCGTACACCTCCATCCAGGCGATCTTGCGCTTGCCGCCGTAGGCCTTCTGCACGGCGGCGTCGACTACCTTGATCATTACCGGCGAGACATCGACGCCAATCCCGTCGCCCTCGATATAAGGAATGATCGGGTTGTCGGGAACGTTGAGCGAATGGTCTGCATTGACGGTGATCTTCGCGCCGTCGGTCGGAACCTTGATTTTCTGGTATCCCATGCTTGCACTACTCCGCTGTCGGGTGTGATTGGACATCATGCGATCCACTGAGCCTAAACCACATCTGCCGACCTGCAAGGCATGCGACAACCCGCCACATTGCCGCTTAGTCTTTGGTCTTATAAATGGGCCGATATCACTTGGCCTTGCTGATTAGCCCGAATGGTTTGGTATACTCCGCCGCGACCGAAGGGTCATCGGGGCGATCCCTTGGAAAAATGCGGACCGCCCTTGGCCATGAATGGACACAAAGCCTGGCCACGAAGCCTGGACTGTTACCGCAGCCCAGCACTTGACGCTCGACTGATGCATCCACCATCACCGCTCGCAGCCTCTCGACTTTCCGCTCATGGCGTTGCCAGGGCGATGCGCCTACCCTGCGCACCACGAGACTCGAGCACGCTCAGCACACAGAGAGTTAACCCGCATGCCCACCCGTTCCAAGATCATCTATACCTTCACCGACGAAGCCCCCGCCCTCGCCACTTACTCGCTGCTGCCGATCATCGAAGCCTTCACCGCTTCGGCTGACATCGCCGTCGAAACCCGCGACATCTCCCTGGCTGGCCGTATCCTCGCCGCCTTCCCGGAGCAACTGGGCGCAGAGAAGCAAGTAGGCGATCACCTGGCGGAACTGGGCCAGCTGGCTACCACCCCTGAAGCCAACATCATCAAGCTGCCGAACATCAGTGCCTCGGTACCGCAGCTGAAAGCCGCGATCAAGGAACTGCAGGGCAAGGGCTTCAACATCCCTGACTACGCCGACGAGCCAGCCACCGCGGAAGAGAAAGAATCCCGCGCCCGCTACGACCGCATCAAAGGTTCCGCCGTGAACCCGGTCCTGCGCGAAGGCAACTCCGACCGCCGCGCGCCGCTGTCGGTCAAGAACTACGCCCGCAAGCACCCGCACAAGATGGGCGCATGGGCTGCCGACTCCAAGTCGCACGTTGCCCACATGACCCAGGGCGACTTCTACGGCAGCGAGAAAGCCGCACTGATCGAAGCTGACGACAGCCTGCGCATCGAGCTGGTCGGCAAAGACGGCAACACCACCGTACTGAAAGAAAAGACTGCGGTAAAAGCTGCCGAAGTCATCGACTGCGCCACCATGAGCCGCAAGGCCCTGAAAGCCTTCATCGCCGAGCAGATCGCCGATGCCAAGGCTTCCGGCGTGCTGCTGTCGGTACACCTGAAAGCCACCATGATGAAGGTCTCCGACCCGATCATGTTCGGCGTCATCGTCGAAGAGTTCTACAACGACGTGCTGGCCAAGCACGCCGCCGCCCTGGCTGAAGTAGGCTTCAACGCCAACAACGGCATCGGCGACCTGTACGCCCGTATCAAGGACCTGCCAGCCGAGAAGCAGGCCGAGATCGAAGCCGACATCCAAGCCCTGTACGCCCAGCGTCCGGCCCTGGCCATGGTCAACTCCGACAAAGGCATCACCAACCTGCACGTGCCGAGCGACGTCATCGTCGACGCCTCGATGCCGGCCATGATCCGTGACTCGGGCAAGATGTGGAACGCCGCCGGCGAACTGCAGGATGCCAAGGCGATCATCCCGGACCGCTGCTACGCCGGCATCTACCAGGCCACCATCGAAGACTGCAAGGCCAACGGCGCCTTCGACCCGACCACCATGGGCAGCGTACCGAACGTCGGCCTGATGGCACAGAAGGCCGAAGAATACGGCTCCCACGACAAGACCTTCCAGATCAAGGCCGACGGCGTCGTGCGCGTGGTCGACAGCAAAGGCCAGGTCGTTCTCGAGCAGAACGTCGAAGCCGGCGACATCTTCCGCATGTGCCAGGTCAAGGACGCGCCGATCCAGGACTGGGTCAAGCTGGCCGTCAACCGTGCCCGCCTGAGCAACACCCCTGCAGTGTTCTGGCTGGACCCGGCCCGCGCCCACGACGGCGTGATGATCGAGAAGGTGCAGAAGTACCTGAAGGATCACGACACCTCCGGCCTGGACATCCGTATCCTGGCACCGGTCGACGCCATCAAGTTCTCCCTGGCCCGCATCCGCGAAGGCAAGGACACCATCTCGGTGACCGGCAACGTGCTGCGCGACTACCTGACCGACCTGTTCCCGATCATGGAACTGGGCACCAGCGCCAAGATGCTGTCGATCGTGCCGCTGATGAGCGGTGGCGGCCTGTTCGAAACCGGCGCCGGCGGTTCGGCACCGAAGCACGTGCAGCAGCTGGTGGAAGAGAACTTCCTGCGTTGGGACTCGCTGGGTGAATTCCTGGCCCTGGCCGCTTCCCTGGAGCACCTGGGCAACACCTACGACAACCCGCGCGCCAAAGTGCTGGCCAACACCCTGGACCAGGCCACCGGCAAGTTCCTCGACACCAACAAGTCGCCTTCGCGCAAAGTCGGTGGTATCGACAACCGCGGCAGCCACTTCTACCTGACCCTGTACTGGGCCCAGGCCCTGGCTGCGCAGAACGACGACGCTGCCCTGCAGGCACGCTTCGCACCACTGGCCAAGACCCTGACCGAGAACGAGGAGACCATCGTCGCCGAGCTCAACGCCGTCCAGGGCAAGCCGGCCGACATCGGTGGCTACTACGCTCCGGATGCCGAGCTGACCGCCAAGGTGATGCGCCCAAGCCAGACCCTGAACAGCGCCATTGCCGCCCTGTAAGGTTCGCTTGAAGTAACAGCACAAACCCCGGCCACGCACCGGGGTTTGTGCTTTCTGGATAAACGATTTCTGGCCGCCAGCGCGGACCCTGTGGGAGCGGGTTTACCCGCGAATGCGATGGCGAATCCACTGACGCATTCGCGGGTAAACCCGCTCCCACAGGGGCTGTGCAGGCCTCTAAGGAGCTGTTCATGACCTGGCAACCCCACATCACCGTCGCCACCATCGTCGAACACGAAGGCAAGTTCCTCTTCGTCGAAGAATTCAAAGCCAACCAGCACGTCTTCAACCAGCCCGCCGGCCACCTCGAACCCAACGAGACCCTGCCCCAGGCCGCCCTGCGCGAAACCCTCGAAGAAACCGCCTGGGAAGTCGAGCTCACCGGCGTGGTCGGCATCTACCTGTACACCGCCCCAAGCAACGGCGTGACCTACCAGCGCATCTGCTTCGCCGCCCGCCCCGTGCGCCATCACGCCGACCTGGCGCTGGACAGCGACATCGTCCGCGCCGTGTGGCTGACCCGCGACGAACTGCTGGCCGACCCCACCCGCTGGCGCAGCGAGCTGGTGCCACGCTGCCTCGACGACTACCTGAAAGGCCCCTTGCACAGCCTCGACCTGCTGCGCGACTGACGCGCCGCCGCAGGTTTGATAGAATCGGCGTTTTTCCCCCTTGATACACACCGGTAACCATGACCAGCCCAGCACTCAAAGACCCCGCCAAGACCCGCGTTATCGTCGGCATGTCCGGCGGCGTGGACTCTTCCGTCTCCGCCCTTCTGCTCATGGAGCAGGGCTACCAGGTGGAAGGGCTGTTCATGAAGAACTGGGAAGAAGACGACGGCACCGAATACTGCACCGCCCGTGAAGACCTAGCCGACGCCCAGGCCGTGTGCGACCGCATCGGCATCAAGCTGCACACCGCCAACTTCGCCGCCGAATACTGGGACAACGTGTTCGAGCACTTCCTCGAAGAGTACAAGGCCGGCCGCACGCCCAACCCGGACATCCTCTGCAACCGCGAAATCAAGTTCAAGGCGTTCCTCGACTACGCCCTGTCGCTGGGTGCCGACCTGATCGCCACCGGCCACTACGTGCGCCGCCGCGACACCGGCGAGCTCACCGAACTGCTCAAGGGCCTGGACCCGAACAAGGACCAGAGCTACTTCCTGCACGCCGTCGGCGGCAAGGAAATCGCCCGCACCCTGTTCCCGGTTGGCGAGCTGGAAAAGCCCGAAGTACGCGCCATTGCCGAAAAGCACGGCCTGGCCACCGCCAAGAAGAAGGACTCCACCGGCATCTGCTTCATCGGCGAGCGCCGCTTCAGCGACTTCCTCAAGCAATACCTGCCGGCCCAGCCGGGCAACATCGAGACCACCGACGGTGAAGTGATCGGCCGCCACCACGGCCTGATGTACCACACCATCGGCCAGCGCCAGGGCCTGGGTATTGGCGGCCTGAAGGACGCCGGTGACGAGCCGTGGTACGTGCTGCACAAGGACCTGACCCGCAACGTGCTGGTGGTCGGCCAGGGCAATGAACACCCGTGGCTGTTCTCCCGCGCCCTGCTCGCTTCGGAAATTTTCTGGGTCAACCCGGTCGACCTCGGCAGCCCGCGCCAGCTCACCGCCAAGGTGCGCTACCGCCAGAGCGACCAGCAGTGCACCCTGGAACTGACCGAAAGCGGTTACCGTGCGGTGTTCGACGAACCGCAACGTGCCGTTACCCCGGGCCAGTCGGTGGTGTTCTACGACGGCGAAGTGTGCCTGGGTGGCGGCGTGATCGAAGCCGCCGAGCCGTGGAGCCCGCGCGCATGAGCAACCTGCAGGAGCAGCTGATTGCGTTGGGCGGTGTGTTCCAGGCCGCTGTACTGGTCGACCGCATTGCCCGCACCGGCCAGGCCAGCGAGGCCAACATCGGCTGCATGCTGGGCAGCCTGCTGGTCCGTGACCCCAAGGACACCCTGGAGGTGTTCGGCGGTGACGACCTGAACCTGCGCGACGGCTATCGCGCGCTGGTCGGCGCGCTGGAGCGCGACCCCAGCAGCCTGCAGCGCGAGCCGCTGCGCTACGCCCTGTCGATGCTGGGCCTGGAGCGCCAGTTGAACAAGCGCGGCGACCTGCTCGACACCATCGGCAACCGCCTGCCGCAAATCCAGTCCCAGGCCGAGCATTTCGGCCTGGTTCATGAAAACGTCATTGCTTCCAGTGGAGCCTTGTACCAGGACACCCTGAGCACCTTGCGCCAGCGCATCCAGGTACATGGCGACATGCGCTTCCTGCAGCAGGCCAGCAACGCCTCGAAGATCCGCGCCCTGCTGCTGGCCGGCATCCGCGCCGCACGCCTGTGGCGCCAGCTGGGCGGGCACCGCTGGCAGCTGGTATTCAGCCGGCGCAAGCTGTTGAACGAACTGTACGACATGATGCGCAGCCCCTCCTGACAGGGGCTGACAGTTCCGGCCTCATCGCCGACAAGCCAGCTCCCACAGGATATGCACTGTGCTCAAGACCGGTGCAGTACCGTGGGAGCTGGCTTGCCGGCGATAGGGCCAGAACAGGCAATGCACAATGCACAGCTGATTTATGGCCCGACCTTTGGTCAGCCACCCGACCTGAGCGCATTTTTCATGTATGATATGCGCCCTTCCAAAAGCCTGACTGTCCGAGAACACCCCATGCAGCTTTCTTCGCTCACTGCGGTTTCCCCTGTAGACGGCCGTTATGCCGGCAAAACCCAGGCCTTGCGCCCCATTTTCAGTGAATTCGGCCTGATCCGTTTCCGCGCCCTGGTCGAAGTGCGCTGGCTGCAGCGCCTGGCCGCCCACCCGCAGATCGGCGAAGTGCCGGCGTTCTCCGCCGAAGCCAACGCCCTGCTGGACAGCCTGGCCACCGACTTCAAGCTCGAGCACGCCGAACGCGTCAAGGAAATCGAGCGCACCACCAACCACGACGTCAAGGCGATCGAATACCTCCTCAAGGAGCAGGCCGCCAAGCTGCCTGAGCTGGCCAAGGTCAGCGAGTTCATCCACTTCGCCTGCACCAGCGAGGACATCAACAACCTGTCCCACGCCCTGATGCTGCGCGCCGGCCGTGACGAAGTGCTGCTGCCGCTGATGCGCCAGATCGCCGACGCCATCCGCGCCCTGGCCCACGCCCACGCCGACGTGCCGATGCTGTCACGCACCCACGGCCAGCCGGCTTCGCCGACCACCCTGGGCAAGGAACTGGCCAACGTCGTGTACCGCCTGGAGCGCCAGATCGCCCAGGTTGCCGCCGTACCGCTGCTGGGCAAGATCAACGGTGCCGTGGGCAACTACAACGCCCACCTGTCGGCCTACTCGCAGATCGACTGGGAGCAGAACGCCCGCGCCTTCATCGAAGACGAGCTGGGCCTGCAGTTCAACCCGTACACAACCCAGATCGAGCCGCACGACTACATCGCCGAGCTGTTCGACGCCATTGCCCGCTTCAACACCATCCTGATCGACTTCGACCGCGATGTGTGGGGCTACATTTCGCTGGGCTACTTCAAGCAGAAGACCGTTGCCGGCGAAATCGGCTCGTCGACCATGCCGCACAAGGTCAACCCGATCGACTTCGAAAACTCCGAAGGCAACCTGGGTATCGCCAACGCGCTGTTCCAGCACCTGGCCAGCAAGCTGCCGATCTCGCGCTGGCAGCGTGACCTGACCGACTCCACCGTGCTGCGCAACCTGGGCGTGGGCTTTGCCCACAGCGTCATCGCCTACGAAGCCAGCCTGAAAGGCATCGGCAAGCTGGAAGTCAACGAAGCCCGCATCGCCGCCGACCTGGACGCCTGCTGGGAAGTCCTGGCCGAGCCGATCCAGACCGTGATGCGCCGCTTCAACATCGAAAACCCCTACGAGAAGCTCAAAGAGCTGACCCGTGGCAAGGGCATCACCCCGGAAGCGCTGCTGACCTTCATCGACGGCCTGGACATGCCAGCCGAAGCCAAGGCCGAGCTCAAGCAGCTGACCCCTGCTACCTACATCGGCAACGCGGCAGCACAGGCCAAACGCATCTAAGCTGACCGTCGCGTTCAACGCCCGGCCTGGCCGGGCGTTTTTATTCCCGAACGAAAATTACATTTTTTCAATAGGTTGAACATGAATCCTGATACTCCACTGCAGCTGCTGGGCGGCATCTCGGCCCGCGAATTCATGCGCGACTACTGGCAGAAGAAGCCGCTGCTGGTGCGCCAGGCCTTCCCGGACTTCATCAGCCCGATCGACCCCGACGAGCTGGCCGGCCTGGCCCTGGAAGAGGAAGTAGAGTCGCGTATCGTGCTCGAGCACGGCGCGCACCCGTGGGAGCTGCGCCGCGGCCCGTTCACCGAAGATACCTTTGCCGAGCTGCCGGAAAAGGACTGGACCCTGCTGGTGCAGGCCGTGGACCAGTTCGTCCCGGAAGTAGCCGAACTGCTGGAAAACTTCCGCTTCCTGCCCAGCTGGCGCATCGATGACGTGATGATCAGCTTCGCCGCCCCCGGTGGCAGCGTCGGCCCGCACTTCGACAACTACGACGTGTTCCTGCTGCAGGGCCACGGCCAGCGCAACTGGAAAATCGGCCAGATGTGCAGCAGCGACAGCTCGCTGCTGGAGCACGCCGACCTGCGCATCCTCGCCGACTTCGAGCAGAGCGATGAGTGGACCCTGGAGCCGGGCGACATGCTCTACCTGCCACCACGCCTGGCCCACTACGGCGTGGCCGTGGACGACTGCCTGACCTACTCGGTAGGCTTCCGCGCGCCAAGCGCCGCCGAAGTGCTGACCCACTTCACCGATTTCCTCGGCCAGTTCCTGCCCGACGAAGAACGCTACAGCGACGCCGATGCCCAGCCGGTCAGCGACCCGCACCAGATCCAGCACGACGCCCTCGACCGCCTCAAGGCGCTGCTCGACAAGCACATGGGCGACAAGGACCTGCTGCTGACCTGGTTCGGCCAGTTCATGACCGAGCCACGCTACCCCGAGCAGATCGTCGGTGAAGAGCTGTCCGAGGAAGAGCTGATCGATGCCCTGGAACAAGGCGCCATCCTGATCCGCAACCCGAGCGCGCGCCTGGCCTGGTCGGAGTTCGAAGAAGACCTGCTGCTGTTCGCCAGCGGCCGCAGCTGCCCGCTGCCGGGCAAACTGCGCGAGCTGCTGAAGCTGGTTTGCGCGGCCGACGCCCTGCACATCGACAACCTGGGCGAATGGCTGCAGGATGAAGATGGCCTTATGCTGGTACAGCAGCTGGTCAAACAAGGAAGCCTGGGATTCGCCAATGAATAAGATTCGTGTGCGCCTCGCCGACTGGCACAAGGACAACGCCGACATCCGCCGCATCCGCGAAGCGGTGTTCATTGCCGAACAGCACGTGCCGCCGGAGCTGGAGTGGGACTCGGACGACCCGACCGCCGCGCACTTCCTGGCCCTGGAAGGCGACTACCCGATCGGCACCGCGCGCCTGCTGCCTGACGGCACCATCGGCCGGGTCTCGGTGCTGAAGGACTGGCGCGGGCTGAAGGTGGGTGACGCGCTGATGAACGCGGTGATTGTCGAAGCGCAGAACCGTGACCTGAAGCAGCAGATGCTCAGCGCCCAGGTGCACGCCACGCCGTTCTACGAACGGCTGGGCTTTCGCGTAGTCAGCGAAGAGTTCCTCGAAGCCGGCATCCCGCACGTGGACATGGTGCGCGACTCGCGCGCCTGATCCACGACCTTCCCACAGGCCCCCACAAATTCTGAAAATTGTGGGGGCCTGTGGGAGCGGGTTCACCCGCGAAGAGGCCGGCACAGCCAAGACATCCCCTCTGACAAAAAAACCTGTACATCCATCCAGATAAAACTTGCCTCCGCGCCCTCGCTTGCGCATCCTATCGCCCATCACCCCCGATGAAGCGTCCCCGGCCATGCGCCTGTTCCTCTGCGAAAAACCCTCTCAGGCAAAAGACATCGCCAAAGTGCTCGGCGCCAACCGCAAGGGCGATGGCTGCTGGCAAGGCACTGACGTCTGCGTGACCTGGTGCATCGGCCACCTGCTGGAAACCGCCCCGCCCGACAGCTACGACGAACGCTACAAGCGCTGGAACCTGGCCGACCTGCCGATCATCCCGGAAAAGTGGAAGATGCTGGTCAAGCCCAAGACCGCCAGCCAGTTCAAGGCAGTCAAGCGCCTGCTCGGCGAAGCGCGCGAACTGGTAATCGCCACCGACGCCGACCGCGAAGGCGAAATGATCGCCCGCGAACTCGTCGAGCATTGCCGCTACCGCGGCCCGGTGCAGCGCCTGTGGCTGTCGGCACTGGATGACGCGTCCATTCGCAAGGCCCTGGCGCGGCTGCTGCCGGGCCACGAAACCTTCAACCTGTACCACTCGGCGCTGGGCCGTTCGCGCGCAGACTGGCTGATCGGCATGAACATGAGCCGGCTGTTCACCCTGCTGGGCCGCCAGTCGGGCTATCAGGGCGTGCTGCCGGTGGGCCGGGTGCAAACGCCCACCTTGCGCCTGGTGGTCGACCGCGACCGCAGCATCGCCGACTTCGTGCCGGTACCGTTCTGGGCCATCGACGTGCAGCTCGAACACGCAGGCTTTGGCTTCAACGCCCAGTGGCGCGCCCCCGAGGACGCCTGCGACGACCAGGGCCGCTGCCTGAACCAGGCCCTGGCGCAGCAGGCGGCCGCCGACATCGGCAATGCGGGTACTGCCCGGGCCGTGAAGGTGACCACCGAGCGCGTGCGTGAAGCGGCACCCCTGCCCTTCGACCTTGGCACCCTGCAGGAGCTGTGCTCGAAAAAGTTCGGCCTCGGCGCCCAGGAAACCCTCGACATCGCCCAGGCCCTGTACGAAACCCATAAGCTGATCACCTACCCGCGCAGCGACTGCGGCTACCTGCCGCAAAGCCAGCACGCCGAAGCGCCAGCCATCCTCGCCGCCCTGCAACGGGTCGATGCCAGCCTGGCGCCGCTGCAGCCCTACCTGGAGCCGCAACGCCGTTCACGGGCGTGGAACGACGCCAAGGTCAGCGCCCACCACGGCATCATCCCCACTGCCGCCGCCAGCGACCCGTCGCGCCTGCCGGCCAAGCACAAGGCGGTGTACACCCTGATCCGCGCCCGCTACCTGGCGCAGTTCCTGCCCAACCACGAGTACGACCGTACCCAGGCCGACTTCGACTGCGCCGGCCATGCCCTGCGTGCCGTAGGCAAGCAGATCGTCGAACCAGGCTGGCGCCGTGCGCTGCCCGAGGCGCTGACCCCGTCCAAGGGGCGCGAGGCACCACCGGCCCAGGTGCTGCCGGCGCTGCGCGAAGGCCAGGACTGCACAGTGCAGGGCCTGCAACTGAAAGACCTGTGGACCCAGCCGCCCAAGCCGTTTACCGAAGGCGACCTGATCAAGGCAATGAAGAACGTGGCCAAGCTGGTGGACGACCCGCGGTTGAAGCAGAAGCTCAAGGAAACCACCGGTATCGGCACCGAAGCCACCCGCGCCAGCATCATCCAGGGCCTGCTTGACCGCGGCTACCTGGTGAAGAACGGCAAGGCGCTGTCCGCCACCCCTGCGGCCTTCAGCCTGATCGACGCCGTGCCACGCGCCATCGCCGACCCAGGCACCACGGCTATCTGGGAGCAGGCGCTGGACATGGTGCAGAGTGGCGAGATGACGCTGGAGGAGTTCGTCGCCCGGCAGTCGGCATGGATGGGCAAGCTGGTCGAACGGTGCAGCGGCATGCGCATGACCATCAGCGGGCCGGCAGCCGGGGCTGCGCCGCCGTGGAAGAAGAAGCGTCGGGGTGGCGGGAAGGGCAAAGCGGCCGCAGGCAAGCCAAGACAGCCTCGAAAAAAGGCGACAACCTGAAGATTTTGCACTTTCAGGTCAGGCCCCTTCGCGGGTGAACCCGCTCCCACATTTACAGCACCAACCTCGAGACCGGTGATGACTCTGTGGGAGCGGGTTTACCCGCGAAAGGGCCAGGACAGGCAACACAACAACCCGAGGTAAACCACAAACCCGGCCAATGCATTGGCGACATGAAATTTACATGCTAAATTTTCATGAAAATAAACACAATAATTTTCATGAGCCCCCTGCATGTTCAAACAATCCGCCCAGCACGTCGCCAGCTACTACGCCCAGACCTACCCCGCCAGCATTCCCCTGCACCCTACCCTGCAAGGCAGCCACGACACCGAAGTCCTGATCATTGGCGCCGGCTTCAGCGGCCTGCACACCGCCTTGCGCCTGACCCAGGCCGGCAAGCGCGTAACGCTGCTGGAAGCCAGCCGCGTGGCCTGGGCCGCGTCCGGCCGCAACGGCGGCCAGGCACTGCTCGGGTGGTCATGCGACATGCCGCCGCTGGAAAAGGCCCTGGGCGTCGAACGCACCCGACGCCTGTGGGCCAGCATGTGCTGCGCCGCCGATGAAATGCGCGAACTGCCCGAGCGCCATGGCTTCGACATCGACTACCGGCAGGGCAGCCTGTGGACCGCCGTGCTGCCGCGCCGGGTGAAGATGCTGGAAGAAGCCCTGCACGAGGCCGAACACAAATGGGGCTACGACGCCCTGCGCCTGATCGGCCGCGACGAGCTGCCGCAATGGATCGACAGCCCGCGCTACCAGGCCGCGCTATACGACGCCAAAGGCGCCCACCTCAACCCGCTGAAGCTGGCCCAGGGCCTGGCCAGCACCATCGAGGCGGCTGGCGGGCGGATCTACGAACAGAGCCAGGTGCTCGACTACCAGAAAGCCGGCGACGGCTATGTGGCCCGTACCGACCGCGGCGAAGTACGTTGCCAGGTGCTGGTGCTGGCCTGCAACGCCTACATCGATCGCCTCGACCGCAACCTGTCGCGCCGCCTGTTGCCGGTTGGCTCCTATCAGGTAGCCACCGCACCGCTGGATGCCGACTTCGCCCAATCGCTACTGCCGCGCAACAGTTGCGTGATCGACAACCAGTTCGTGCCCGACTATTTCCGCCTCACCCCGGACCATCGCCTGCTGTTCGGCGGCGGCTGCACCTACCTGGGCGGTATTCCCAAAGATGTTGCCAGCGCCACCCGCCCCTACCTGGAGCGGGTGTTCCCGCAGCTGGCCGGGGTGGCCATCGACTATGCCTGGGGCGGCCATATCGACTGCAGCATCCAGCGCACCCCGGATGTCGGTCGCGAGGGCCAGCGCTACTGGCTGCAGGGTTTCTCTGGCCATGGCGTGCTACCAACACTGGCGGCGGCGCGGGCGGTCAGCGATGCCATTCTTGGCGACGACGACCTGCTGACGCTGTACCAAGGCATCAACAACGGCCGCTTCCCCGGCGGAGACCTGCTGGCAGCACCGCTGGAAGCTGCGGCCAAGGCCTGGTACCGGATGCGCGACCGCGTCTGATCGGTTGACACGGCCCGTTGTAGGAGCGGCCTTGTGTCGCGAAAGGGCTGCAAAGCAGCCCCAGGGTTTCAGCACAGATGCACACATTGCCGGGGCTGCCTTGCAGCCCTTTCGCGACACAAGGCCGCTCCTACAGGGGACCGAGCAGAGCCGGGAGTGCCCCACAAATTCCAGCACCAGGCAAAATACCTCCTATTCTCAATAGCTCCCTTCGCTTCCTGCACACAGGAGACCCGACCATGAGCTATGTAACCACGAAGGACGGCGTACAGATCTTCTTCAAGGACTGGGGCCCGCGTGACGCACCGGTCATCCACTTCCACCACGGCTGGCCGCTCAGCGCCGACGACTGGGATGCCCAGCTGTTGTACTTCCTCGCCCATGGTTACCGCGTGGTCGCCCACGACCGTCGCGGCCATGGCCGCTCCAGCCAGGTATGGGACGGCCACGACATGGACCACTACGCCGACGATGTGGCGGCGGTCGTCGCTCACCTGGGCATCCAGGGCGCCGTGCATGTCGGCCACTCGACCGGTGGCGGTGAAGTGGTGCGCTACATGGCCCGGCACCCTGAAGACAAGGTGGCCAAGGCCGTGCTGATCGCCGCCGTACCGCCACTGATGGTGCAGACGCCCGCTAATCCCGGTGGCCTGCCCAAATCGGTGTTCGACGGCTTCCAGGCCCAGGTTGCCAGCAACCGTGCGCAGTTCTACCGGGATGTGCCGGCCGGGCCGTTCTACGGCTACAACCGCCCCGGTGCAGAAGCCAGCGAAGGCATCATCGGCAACTGGTGGCGCCAAGGCATGATTGGCAGTGCCAAGGCTCATTACGATGGCATCGTGGCGTTTTCCCAGACCGACTTCACCGAAGACCTGAAGGGCATCCAGCAACCGGTGCTGGTGATGCACGGCGATGATGATCAGATCGTGCCGTATGAGAACTCCGGGGTGCTGTCGGCGAAACTGCTGCCCAATGGCACGCTGAAGACTTACAAGGGCTACCCGCATGGCATGCCGACCACCCATGCCGATGTGATCAATGCGGATTTGCTGGCGTTTATCCGTAGCTGATGTGATCAGCTTGTCCCAGCCTTTTCGCGGGCACGCCCGCTCCTACAAGTACTGCACAGGTCCTGAATACTGTGATGTTCCTGTAGGAGCGGGCGTGCCCGCGAAAAGGCCGCTACTGTCATACCCCTGTCCAGTCAATATAAGCAACTGACAATTTTACCAGTTGTGCATCTGCCCCTTTTATCCGAGATTAGTCTCAATTAAATATTCCACCCGCAAGCAGCCTGATCATGCCATCGAACCGGAAGTATTTATTCTACAAGAGTGGCCAACTGTCCTCGGAGATGAGCAGCGGTCTAGACGTAACGTTACTTTCAGCGGATGACATACCGTTGGCGGAGCGTTCTGCCAAAACAATGCTAATGGCATCAAACGCACAGCGCTCCATCGTTAACGCAAATCGCAACAACTGTAAAGATATCATCTATACCGCTTATGGGCACAGTCAGATGCACTGCATCTTGGGATTCACCGGGCAGCGCTATGATCGCTTCACAAAGTGTTACCTCCTTGGGAACGGGTACCGCGCGTTCAGCCCGTGCATAATGCGTTTTTTTTCGGCCGATAGCCTGAGCCCCTTCGGAAGCCGCACCCTTAATGCCTACGCCTATTGCATGGGGGACCCCATCAACCGGGACGATGCCTCTGGTCACATGTGGCGAGCCACGAAAACCAGAACAAAAAAAATGTACACCGCTGCAAAGGCACGATTTAAAAAGCCCGACTACCGTGATGAAGCTAACGCGGCGCTTGCTTCAAGCCCTGAACTGAACGCCAAATACGGGCATGTGATTGGCGCGCCGGGTGTAACCCGTAAGCATTATAAGGCCATCGCCCTGATCCCAAAAATAGAAACCTCACTTGAAAAACACAAACAAACGGCCTTCAGAAACCTGCGCCTTTGGAAGCGCGAAGACGCCCTGCCTTTAGACAGCGAAAACATTGACATGGAAAAATATCTGGATTTCGAAGACTTTCTCAATTACTCAGGCCTGACGTTAGACCTGCATAAATATGAGGAACGGCTAAAACATTTCACACCTTCATCATCTACTTCGCAAGCAGCCATCGATCAAATCCGAAAAGGATGGGAAACATTTGAAAGCTGAGCCTGAATTTAGTCGAAGAGAATGGGTGGACCTGAGTCAATAATATAGACTGTCAAGTGTGCGCTTTTGCCTTTATCATTACCTCTCATTTGCGCTCCCTACCCAGCCTGCCCTTCAGCTTGAAGCCCCCATGCCCTTCGAACTCACCGTAGAACCCCTCACCCTGCTGATCCTGGCCCTGGTCGCCTTCGTCGCCGGCTTCATCGATGCCATCGCCGGCGGTGGCGGCCTGCTCACCACCCCGGCGCTACTCACCGCCGGCATGCCGCCACACCTGGTACTGGGCACCAACAAGCTCAGCTCTACCTTCGGCTCGGCCACCGCCGGCTTCACCTACTACAGGCGCAAGCTGTTCCACCCGGCGCAATGGCGCCCGGCATTGTTCGCCACCTTGGTCGGTGCTTTGCTCGGTGCAGTGATCGCCCACTACATGCCGGCCGAATGGCTGAACAAGATGCTGCCGGTGATCGTCTTCGCCTGTGGCGTCTACCTGCTGTTCGGCGGCACGCCCAAGGCGCCGCTGGATGCCGATGCGCCGATCAGGAAAAAGTGGCAAGTGCCGCAAGGCTTCACCCTAGGCTTCTATGACGGCGTGGCCGGCCCGGGTACCGGGGCGTTCTGGACGGTCAGCACCCTGCTGCTCTACCCCATCGACCTGGTCCGTGCCAGCGGCGTGGCACGCAGCATGAACTTCGTCAGCAACATCGCAGCGCTGACGGTATTCATCATTTCCGGGCAGGTGGACTACATCGTCGGCCTGTGCATGGGCCTGTCGGTGATGGTCGGCGCCTTCTTCGGCGCACGCACGGCGATCAGTGGCGGCAGCAAGTTCATCCGCCCGGTGTTCATCACCGTGGTGCTGGCATTGACCGTGCGCCTAGCGTGGCAGCACTGGTTCGGCCAAGCCTAAGCGTCTGGCTACATAAAGGTCGATCAGATACCGGGCAATCGACCGCCCGGCCGGCAGCGGCGGCAGGTCGTGGACGCTGAACCACTTGGCATCCTCGATCTCGTCCGGCTGCATGACGATATCGCCGCCGGCATACTCGGCATGGAAGCCCAGCATCATCGAATGCGGAAACGGCCAGCACTGGCTGCCGACGTACTGGATGTTCCTGACTTCCACCGCCACTTCCTCACGCACCTCACGCACCAGGCAGTCCTCGGCCGACTCGCCCGGCTCGGCAAAGCCTGCCAGTGTGCTGTACACCCCGGTGACGAAGCGTGGCGAACGCGCCAGCAGGATTTCGTCGCCACGGGTCACCAGCACGATCATGCTCGGCGAAATGCGCGGGTAGCTGCGCAGGTCGCAAGGCTGGCAGTACATTGCCCGTTCCCAGCGGATCTGCGTCATTGCCTGGCCGCAACTGCCGCAGAAACGGTGCTCGCGGGCCCAGGTGCCGATCTGCGCGGCATAGCCCAGTACTTTGTAGGTGTCGAAGTCACCCTCGAGCATGAACGCGCGCAGGCCGCGCCAGGCGCAGCCGGGCACGTTGGTGGCGCTGCGCAGCTCCAGCAGGAACACCGGCTGGCCGTCGAAGTGGCCGATGCCGTGCTCGCACAGCACGTCGAGGTCCTGGCGCTTGAGCCAGTCGCGAGGGAACAGCGCGCCGTTGTCGTCCACCAGGAACCCTTCCGGGCTGCGGGCCACGGCCAGCCCCCCGGTGATCTGCGGGTCGAGTACTGCGGTAGTCCAGCGTGCTGACATGTCGGGGGTTCCCTTACTGCGCGTCCCCCGGCCTGATCAGTCGGCGAACGTCGGTTTCTGTTTGCTCATGTGCGCCGCCACCGCCACGCGCAGGTCTTCGGACTGCAGCATCGCGGCGTTCCAGGTGGCGATGTACTCCAGGCCATCGTCGATGCGATGGTCACGCATGTAGCTGAGCATTTCCTTGGTGCCGGCCACGGCGATCGGCGATTTTGCGGCAATCTCGCCGGCGATGGCAAAGACCCCGTCCATCAGCGCGGCCTGATCATCATAGACCCGGTTGACCAGGCCGATGCGCAGCGCCTCTTCGGCCTCGACATTGCGCCCGGTGAAAGCCAGCTCACGCATCATGCCGTCACCGATGATACGAGGCAAACGTTGCAGTGTGCCGACATCGGCGGCCATGCCCATGTCGATTTCCTTGATCGAGAACTGCGCGTCGCTGCTGCAGTAGCGCATGTCGCAGGCCGAGATCAGATCGATGGCGCCGCCAATGCAGTAACCCTGCACCGCGGCCAGCACCGGCTTGCGGCATTTGTCCACGGCATTGAACGACGCCTGCAGGCGCAGGATGGTGCTGCGCAGGAAGCGTGCGTTACGGCCGACGTCCTTGCCCATCTGCCCGGCCAGCGAAGCCAGCATCATCAGGTCGATACCAGCGGAAAAATGCTTGCCGGCTCCGCTGATCACCACCGCCCGCACCGCGTCGGTGTCGTCGACCCACCGGAAGATGTCGATGATCTCCTCCCAGAAGGCCGCGTTCATCGCATTGCGCTTGTCCGGGCGGTTGATCTGAACGTGGGCGATGCTGTTGGTCAGTTCGACCTTGAATGCGCTGTACTCGGTCACGGGCGGCACTCCTGCGGGTGAAGGGTTCATGGCACGGATGGTAACCCACCCCGATGACCGCACTTGTGCCAAAAACGGGACTGTACGCCTTGCCTAAGACGCGCTGATCCGGCACCGTGCGCCATCGCCGAATCATAAGGATACAAATTCATGTCGCGCTCCCTGACCGGCGCCCTCGCCCACAGCTTTCTGGGCCAGTCGCCGCTTTGGTACAAGGCAGTCATCTGCCTGTTCCTGACGCTCAACCCGCTGCTGCTGGTGACCGTAGGCCCGGTCGCTGCCGGCTGGGCACTGGTGCTCGAATTCATCTTCACCCTGGGCATGGCCCTGAAGTGCTACCCGCTGATGCCTGGCGGCCTGCTGCTGGTCGAAGCCCTGCTGTTGCAGATGACCACCCCGCAAGCCCTGTACGAAGAGCTGCAGCACAACTTCCCGGTGATCCTGCTGCTGATGTTCATGGTCGCGGGCATCCACTTCATGAAGGAACTGCTGCTGTTCCTGTTCTCGCGCATCCTGCTGGGGGTGCGTTCGAAGGCGATCCTGGCGTTGCTGTTCTGCGTGCTGTCGGCATTCCTCTCGGCGTTTCTCGATGCGTTGACCGTGACCGCCGTGATCATCAGCGCCGCGGTCGGTTTCTATGCGGTGTACCACCGCGTCGCCTCCGGGGCCAACCCGCGCGAAGACAGTGCGCTGGACAGCGACCAGCAGGTCGCACAGTTGCACCGTGAAGACCTCGACCAGTTCCGCGCCTTCCTGCGCAGCCTGCTGATGCATGGCGCGGTGGGTACCGCCCTGGGCGGCGTGTGCACGCTGGTGGGCGAGCCGCAGAACCTGCTGATCGGCCATGAGATGGGCTGGCACTTCGCCGATTTCTTCCTGAAGGTGGCACCGGTGTCGCTGCCGGTGCTGGGCGCCGGCTTGCTGACCTGCGTGCTGCTGGAGAAGTTGCGCCTGTTCGGCTACGGCACGTTGATGCCCGAGCCGGTGCGTCAGGTACTGGCCGCCTACGCTGCCGAGGACGATGCTGCACGCACCACTGCCCAGCGCATCGCGCTGTGGGTGCAAGGGTTCGCCGCACTGATCCTGATCGTCTGCCTGGGGCTGCACGTCGCCGAGGTCGGCCTGATCGGCCTGATGGTGATCGTGCTGATCACGGCATTCACCGGCATTACCGACGAACACCGCCTGGGCCGTGCCTTTCAGGACGCCATGCCGTTCACCGCATTGCTGGTGGTGTTCTTCGCCGTGGTGGCGGTGATTCATCAGCAGCAATTGTTCAGCCCGTTGATTGCCTGGGTGCTGGCGCTGCCGGCCGAGCAGCAACCGGGCATGCTGTACCTGGCCAACGGCCTGCTGTCGGCGATCAGCGACAACGTGTTCGTTGCCACCATCTACATCACCGAGGTGAAGCAGGCGTTCCTCAATGGCGGCATGAGCCGCGAGCATTTCGAGACGCTCGCGGTGGCGATCAACACCGGCACCAACCTGCCGAGCGTGGCGACGCCGAATGGGCAGGCGGCGTTCCTGTTCCTGCTGACTTCGGCAATCGCGCCGCTGATCCGGCTGTCGTATGGGCGAATGGTGTGGATGGCCTTGCCCTATACCGTAGTGATGGGTGGGCTGGGGTGGTGGGCGGTGACCTACTGGCTGTGATGTAGCTTGTACCGGCCCTATCGCCGGCAAGCCAGCTCCCACAGGTTTTACGCTGCACTCAAGGACTGTGGTGCACCTGTGGGAGCTGGCTTGCCGGCGATAGGGCCAGTGCAGACAAAGCACAAGGCCCTGTCGATTCTGCTGCCTGCCATTCGACTATCCCATGCCCCCAGCCACCCCGGCTGCCAACAGGAGAGTCCCCATGCGCAAACTCATCGTAGCCGCCTTCATCAGCCTCGACGGTGTCATGCAGGCCCCCGGTGGCCCGCAGGAAGACACCAGCGGCGGCTTCACCTACGGCGGCTGGATCGTGCCCTACGCCGAGGAAGTCTTCGGCCAGGCCATGCAGGCCCTGTTCAGCCAGCCCTTCGAGTTGCTGCTGGGCCGGCGCACCTACGACATCTTCGCCGGCTACTGGCCAAAGGTAAAAGACAGCTCGGAAGACTTCTCCATCGCCAACCTGTTCAACAGCGTGCCCAAGCACGTGGCCACCCACACTCCCGCAACCCTCGACTGGCACAACAGCCATGCTCTGGGCGAAGACATCACAGCAACGGTCCGCGCCCTGAAACAACAGGACGGCGCCAACCTGCTGACCCAGGGCAGCAGCGATGTGGTGCAGCAACTGCTGGCGGCGGGCCTGGTCGATGAACTGCAACTGCTGATCCACCCGTTGCTGCTCGGCCACGGCAAGCGACTGTTCGGGGACGATGCTGCAGCGGCGGCCTTCACCCTGCAGCACTCGCAGGTTTCGCCCAAGGGCGTGGTCATCGCCCGTTACGTGCGTGCCGGCGAAGTGCAGACCGGTTCGTTCTGAAAGGCACGATTGCGTACAACTTTTGCCTCTCGCTCGCATCGAAACACAGGTAAGCCCCGTCCGTATCAAGGAGGTTCACCATGGCGCTACGCACCACGCTGCTGTTTTGCTGCATGACCCTGGCCCTGCTCGGCTGCGCCGGCAACGATCACCCGGCGCCGCCGCGCACCCAGCAGGTCGACCTGCAACGTTACCAGGGCACCTGGTACGAACTCGCGCGGCTGCCGATGTTCTTCCAGCGCAACTGCGTGCAGTCCGAAGCGCACTATGGCCTGCGAGAGGACGGCCGCCTCGACGTGACCAACCGCTGCCAGGAAACGGACGGCCAGTGGAACCAGGCCAAGGGCATCGCCGAAGCCCAGCAACCGGGCAGCACCGACAAGCTCTGGGTGCGCTTCGACAACTGGTTCAGCCGCCTCGCGCCCGGCCTGACCAAGGGCGAGTACTGGGTGCTGTACCACGACCAGGACTACCGCGTAGCCTTGGTCGGCCACCCGAACCGCGAATACCTGTGGCTGCTTTCGCGCACGCCCGCGGTCACCGACCAGCTGCGCGAGCAACTGCTGACGATTGCCCGGGAGCAAGGCTATGACACCAGCAAGCTGATCTGGCGGCAGGCCGAGTAGGCAAGACCTGGCGGGCCATCGACGACATGCGGCAAACCGGCTAAGGTGTGCGCCCTTACCACCTCGAAGGAACGAGCCCGTTGAGTACCACTCCGCTACCTGCACCCCTTATCCGTCCGACACCCATCCGCCCGCTGGTGCTGACGTCACTGCTGGACTGAAACAAGGAGCCAGACCATGGATTTGCTGTTCCTGGGCACCTCCGCCGGCGTGCCGACCAAGGCACGCAACGTCAGCGCCACCGCAGTGATCGAAGCCAGTGGCAGCCACTGGTATCTGGTCGACTGCGGCGAAGGCACCCAGCACCGGCTGCTGCATACGCCGCTGTCGATCCGCGACTTGCGCGCTATCTTCATCACCCACGTGCACGGCGACCATTGCTTCGGCCTGCCGGGCCTGCTGGCCAGCGCCGGCATGAGCGGGCGCACCCAGCCGCTGGACCTTGTCCTGCCCGCCGCCCTGCACGACTGGGTGCGCCAGGGGCTGGTGGCCAGCGATACCTTCCTGCCGTTCGAACTGCGCCTGCTGGCCGTGGAGGAGCTGGTGGAATGGCACAGTGACGCCCTGGAAGTGACTAGCGTGCAGCTGTCGCACCGGGTGCCGAGCGTCGGCTTCGTGTTCACCGAGCTCAACCCCGAACCGCGACTGAACATCCCGCGCCTGGAAGCCGAAGGTATCCCCCGCGGCCCGCTGTGGGGCGAGCTGGCCAAGGGTTTGACGGTGCAGCATGGCGGGCGGCGGCTGCACGGCAAGGATTGCCTGCGCCCTTCGCGCCCGCCGCGGCGAGTGATCGTGTGCGGCGACAACGACAACCCCGAATTGTTGGCCGACGTCACCAAGGGCGCGGACGTGCTGGTGCACGAAGCCACGTTCACCCAGGCGGTGGTAGAGCGCACGGGGGTAACCTTCGGCCACAGCACCGCGGCTGCGGTGGCGCGCTTTGCCGAAACTGCGGGCGTGCGCAACCTGGTGCTGACGCATTTCAGCGCCCGCTACCAGAACGACCCACGGCGCAGCCCGAGCATCGACAATGTGCGCGACGAAGCCCTCGCCCACTACAGCGGGCAGCTGACCCTGGCGCAGGACCTGCAGCGCTATCACATCGGGCGCGATGGCTGTCTTGAGCCCGCGGGATGAATTGTGGCGAGCACATGCGAAGCCCTCCACAACCAGCCGCTCCACTATGCCGCCAACCGCCCACTGGCAATCGCCTCCGACGCCGCCAGCATCGCGCGCAGCAACACCGCGCAGCCCGCGGCCAGGTCCTCGGGCGTGGCGTTCTCGATCTCGTTATGGCTGATACCGTTCTCGCACGGCACGAAAATCATCCCCGCCGGCCCCAGTTCGGCCAGGAAGATCGCGTCGTGCCCCGCGCCGCTGACGATGTCCATGTGCGGCAGGCCCAGCGCCTGCGCCGATTGGCGCACGGCTTCGACACAGGCCTTGTCGAAGTACAACGCCGGGAAATCGGCCGTGGGTACCAGTTCGTGGCTCAGGCCATGCCGGGCACAGGTCGCCTCGATCACCGCGCGCACATCGGCAATCATCGCATTCAGCTGCTCACCCTCCAGATGACGGAAATCCAGGGTCATGCGCACCTCGCCCGGGATCACGTTGCGCGAGCCCGGGTAGGCCTGCAGGCAACCCACCGTGCCACAGGCATGGGGCTGGTGGCCGAGGGCGGTGCGGTTGACTGCCTCCACCACCGCCGCCGCGCCGACCAGGGCGTCCTTGCGCAGGTGCATAGGCGTAGGGCCGGCATGGGCCTCGACACCGCGCAGGGTCAGGTCGAACCACTTCTGGCCCAGCGCGCCCAGCACCACGCCGATGGTCTTGCGCTGATCTTCGAGGATCGGGCCCTGCTCGATATGCGCTTCGAAGTAGGCACCCACCGGGTGGCCTGATACGGCGCGCGGGCCGGCGTAGCCGATGGCGTTCAACGCCTCGCCAACGCTGACACCCTGAGCGTCGCGCTTGGCCAGGGTTTCCTCCAGGGTGAACTTGCTGGCGAACACCCCGGAACCCATCATGCACGGCGCAAAGCGCGAACCTTCTTCGTTGGTCCACACCACCACTTCCAGCGGTGCTTCGGTTTCGATGCCCAGGTCGTTGAGGGTGCGGAGCACCTCCAGCCCAGCCATCACTCCGAAGCAGCCGTCGAACTTGCCACCTGTGGGCTGGGTGTCGATATGGCTGCCGGTCATCACCGGGGGCAGCTTGGGGTTACGCCCCGGGCGACGGGCGAAGATGTTGCCGACGGCGTCGATGCTGACCGTGCAACCGGCGGCCTCGCACCACTGCACGAACAGGTCGCGGGCCTGGCGGTCGAGGTCGGTCAGGGCCAGGCGGCAAACGCCGCCCTTGGCGGTGGCACCGAGACGGGCCAGGTCCATCAGGGACTGCCACAGGCGGGTGCTGTCGATGTGGTGCTGGGTGGATTGCAGTACATGTTGGGCTGGGGTCATGGGATTTTCCTCAGGCATTTTTGTTGTCTGTGCCGGCCTCTTCGCGGGTAAACCCGCTCCCACAGGTACAGCGTTGGCCTCAGGACCTGCGCTGTACCTGTGGGAGCGGGTTTACCCGCGAAGAAGCCAGCGCGGTCTCACGGCAAGGGCTTGGCCACCCGCGCCGGGCTGCGCGCGACCACGCCGGCGAAGAGGTAATACAGCGCCCCGCCCAGCAGCGAACCGGTGAACCAGCCGTAGTCGTAGAACCAGCTGAAACTGCTGTTGCCAATGGCCATCACGGTCAGCGCGACCGGCAACGCAAAGGCGGCAAAACCGGCCCAGTTCCATGCCGGGTACACGTCGTCGCGGTACAGCCCGGCCAGGTCCAGCTTCTGCCGGCGGATCAGGAAGTAGTCCACCACCATGATCCCGGCGATCGGCCCCAGCAGGCTGGAATAGCCCAGCAGCCAGTTGGAGTACACGCTCTCCAGGCTCAGGTCGGAGACGATCCAGCCCAGCTTCTTCAGCAGCTCATGGCCCATCAGCGCCAGGCCGATGAAGCCGGTCAGCCACACCGCGCGGCTGCGCCCGATCAGGCGTGGGGCGATGTTCTGGAAGTCGTTGGTCGGCGACACGATGTTCGCTGCGGTGTTGGTCGACAGCGTGGCGATCACGATCAGCGCCATGGCCAGGGCCACCCAGAACGGGCTGTGGATCTTGCCGATCAGGCTGACCGGGTCGGACACGGTCTCGCCAACCAGCGATGCCGAAGCAGCGGTGAGTACCACGCCCAGCGCGGCGAACAGGAACATGGTCAGCGGCAAGCCGAAGATCTGCCCGAGAATCTGGTCCTTCTGGCTGCGGGCGTAGCGGCTGAAGTCGGGGATGTTCAGCGACAGCGTGGCCCAGAAACCGACCATGGCGGTAAGCCCGGCGCAGAAGTAGCCGAGCATGTTCGCCCCTTCCGGGCGCTTGGGCGGCTGGGCCAGCAGTTCGGTCATCGACATGTGCGGCAAGGCCCAGAACAGCAGGCCGACGCCGACCGCCACCAGCAGCGGTGCCGAAAGCGTTTCGAGCCACTTGATCGACTCGGCGCCGCGCAGCACCACCCACAGGTTCAGGCACCAGAAGATCATGAAGCCGATCACCTCGCCGGTGCCGCCCAAAGCTTTCCAGCCGTCGAACACCGAGCCCAGGAACAGGTGGATGGCCAGGCCGCCGAACATGGTCTGGATGCCGAACCAGCCACAGGCGACCACTGCCCGGATCAGGCATGGCACGTTGGAGCCGAGGATGCCGAACGACGAACGCAGCAGCACCGGGAACGGAATGCCGTACTTGGTGCCAGGGAAGGCGTTGAGGGTGAGCGGGATCAGCACGATCAGGTTGGCCAGCAAAATCGCCAGCAAGGCCTCGCCCACGCTGAGGCCGAAGTAGGCGGTGAGCACGCCGCCGAGGGTGTAGGTGGGCACGCAGATGGACATGCCCACCCACAGGGCGGTGATGTGCCATTTGTTCCAGGTGCGCTGGTGCACCTTGGTCGGGGCGATGTCGTGGTTGTAGCGCGGGCTGTCGAGGACATCGCTGCCCTCGGACAGCTCGAACAGGCCATCCTGCTCGACCACTTCCGATCTGCTCTGCTGCATGGGGGCCTTCTCCAGATGTTCTTGTAGTTGTTTGCCCATCGGGTTGATGCGATGGCCGGAGTACACACGCTTTATGTGCTTGAAAATCTCGACCAGATTTTCATCTTGTCAAGTCAGTCAACGTTTCAAAAAGCCCCGTAGTCAGCACCGCAAAACAGATAATCTCCTTAATTTCAATGAGTTAAAAACCACAAAATTAATGGGAAAATTTTCTTGCTGAATACCGTATCTGCATCTAGCCTCCAATCTTGTCAGGTCTGACAGGATTAACCGCCCTGCACGCCCTGCATCAAGACAATTCCAAGAACCGGCCCAGACCGGTCAGCCTGCGAGGAAAACGGCATGTCCCTGTTGATCCGTGGCGCCACCGTGGTCACCCACGAAGAGAGTTACCCCGCCGATGTCCTGTGTGCCGATGGCCTGATCCGCGCCATCGGGCAAAACCTCGAACCGCCCACCGACTGCGAGATCCTCGACGGCAGCGGCCAGTACCTGATGCCCGGCGGCATCGACCCGCATACCCACATGCAACTGCCGTTCATGGGCACCGTGGCCAGCGAGGACTTCTTCAGCGGCACCGCCGCGGGCCTGGCCGGTGGTACCACCTCGATCATCGACTTCGTCATCCCCAACCCGCAGCAGTCGTTGCTGGAGGCCTTCCACACCTGGCGCGGCTGGGCGCAGAAAAGCGCCAGCGACTACGGCTTCCATGTCGCCATCACCTGGTGGAGCGAGCAGGTGGCCGAAGAAATGGGCGAACTGGTGGCCAAACATGGGGTAAACAGCTTCAAGCACTTCATGGCCTACAAGAATGCGATCATGGCCGCCGACGACACCCTGGTGGCCAGCTTCGAGCGCTGCCTGCAACTGGGTGCGGTGCCCACCGTGCATGCCGAGAACGGCGAACTGGTGTACCACCTGCAGAAAAAACTGCTGGCCCAAGGCCTGACCGGGCCGGAAGCCCACCCGCTGTCACGCCCCTCCCAGGTCGAGGGCGAGGCGGCCAGCCGCGCCATCCGCATTGCCGAGACCCTGGGCACGCCACTGTACCTGGTGCATGTTTCCAGCCGCGAAGCGCTGGACGAAATCGCCTATGCCAGGGGCAAGGGCCAGCCGGTGTACGGCGAAGTCCTGCCCGGCCATCTGCTGCTGGATGACAGCGTCTACCGCGACCCGGACTGGGCCACCGCCGCAGGCTACGTGATGAGCCCACCGTTCCGCCCGCGCGAACACCAGGAGGCGCTGTGGCGCGGGCTGCAGTCGGGCAACCTGCACACCACCGCCACCGACCATTGCTGCTTCTGCGCCGAGCAGAAAGCCATGGGCCGCGACGACTTCAGCCGTATCCCCAACGGCACTGCCGGCATCGAGGACCGCATGGCGGTGCTGTGGGATGCCGGGGTGAACAGCGGGCGCCTGTCGATGCATGAGTTCGTCGCGCTGACCTCCACCAACACCGCGAAAATCTTCAACCTGTTCCCGCGCAAAGGTGCCATTCGTGTTGGTGCCGACGCCGACCTGGTGCTGTGGGACCCGCAAGGCACGCGTACCATTTCGGCCAAGACCCACCACCAGCAGGTGGACTTCAACATCTTCGAAGGCCGTACCGTGCGCGGCATCCCCAGCCATACCATCAGCCAGGGCAAGGTGCTCTGGGCCGATGGCGACCTGCGTGCGGAAAAAGGCGCGGGCCGGTATGTGGAACGGCCGGCGTATCCGTCGGTGTACGAGGTGCTGGGGCGCAGGGCCGAAGTGCAGCGGCCGACGCCCGTCCAGCGCTGAAGCCATTGGGGCTGCTGCGCAGCCCATCGCGACGCAAGGCCGCTCCTACAGGAGTGCGCGGTTCCTTGTAGGAGCGGCCTTGTGTCGCGATGGGGCGCGCAGCGGCCCCAGAAACCACCGCAATGCTTGTCGCCTGCATCCATAAAAATAGAGAGGCTACAACCGTGATCGACGCCCTGAACCACTTGCCGCGCCCACGGGCCGGCGCCGACCAGCTGGCCGAGCGCTTCAGCGACCTGGCCCCACCCCTCACCGCCCGCCAGGCTGCAGTCGAAAGCGCACGCTGCCTGTATTGCTATGACGCCCCTTGCGTCAACGCTTGCCCCAGCGACATCGACATCCCGTCGTTCATCCACCGCATCAGCGACGAAAACCTGCAAGGCGCCGCCGAGCGCATCCTCTCGGCCAACATCCTCGGCGGCAGTTGCGCCCGCGTCTGCCCCACCGAAATCCTTTGCCAGCAAGCGTGCGTGCGCAACAACGCGCAGGAATGCGCACCGGTGCTGATCGGCCAGCTGCAGCGCTATGCCCTGGACAACGCCCAGTTCACCGAGCACCCGTTCCAGCGCTCGCCGGCCACTGGCAAGCGCATCGCCGTAGTGGGTGCCGGCCCCGCCGGGCTGTCGTGCGCCCACCGCCTGGCCATGCACGGGCATGATGTGGTGGTGTTCGAGGCCAGCGACAAGGCCGGTGGCCTCAACGAGTACGGCATCGCCCGCTACAAGCTGGTGGACGACTACGCCCAGCGTGAAGTGGAATTCCTGCTCGGCATAGGCGGCATCGAGATCCGCCATGGCCAGCGCCTGGGCAGCAACCTCGGCCTGGGCGAACTGCGCGATCAGTACGACGCAGTGTTCCTCGGCCTGGGCCTGAATGCCGTGCGCCAGCTCGGCCTGCCGGATGAAGAGGCCCCCGGCCTGCTCGCCGCCACCGCATACATCCGCGAACTGCGCCAGGCCGACGACCTGAGCCAGCTGCCCCTGGCCGACCGCTGCCTGGTGATCGGCGCCGGCAACACCGCCATCGACATGGCCGTGCAGATGAGCCGCCTGGGTGCCCGTGACGTCAACCTGGTGTACCGCCGTGGCCATGCCGACATGGGTGCCACCGGCCACGAGCAGGACATCGCCAAGGCCAACCAGGTACGCCTGCACACCTGGGCCCGCCCCGATGCCGTGCTGCTGGACGACAGCGGCAAGGTGCGCGGCATGCGCTTTGCCCGCACCGAGCTGGCAGACGGCCGCCTGCGCGACACCGGCGAAACCTTCGAACTGGCCGCCGATGCCATCTTCAAGGCCATCGGCCAACGCTTCGACGACGCCAGCCTCGGCGACCCGGTGGCCGCACAACTGGCTCGCGACGGCGAGCGCATCCGCGTCGACGAAAGGATGCAAACCAGCCTGCCGGGCGTATATGCCGGCGGCGACTGTACCGCCCTGGGCCAGGACCTTACCGTCCAGGCGGTGCAACACGGCAAGCTGGCCGCCGAAGCCATCCATGCCCAACTCATGCTCAACGTGGAGGCTGCGTAAATGGCCGACCTGTCCATCGAATTTGCCGGCATCAAGGCACCCAACCCCTTCTGGCTGGCCTCCGCACCGCCAACCGACAAGGCCTACAACGTGGTCCGCGCCTTCGAGGCCGGCTGGGGTGGCGTAGTGTGGAAAACCCTGGGCGAAGACCCGGCGGCAGTCAACGTGTCGTCGCGCTACTCGGCGCATTACGGCCCCAACCGCCAGGTGCAGGGCATCAACAACATCGAGCTGATCACCGACCGCTCGCTGGACATCAACCTGCGCGAAATCACCCAGGTGAAGAAGGACTGGCCCGACCGCGCGCTGATCGTGTCGCTGATGGTGCCGTGCGTGGAAGACTCGTGGAAGTTCATCCTGCCGCTGGTGGAAGCCACCGGGGCCGATGGCATCGAACTGAACTTCGGCTGCCCGCACGGCATGCCGGAGCGCGGCATGGGTGCTGCGGTCGGCCAGGTGCCGGAGTACGTGGAGATGGTCACCCGCTGGTGCAAGACGTACTGCTCGCTGCCAGTGATCGTCAAACTCACGCCGAACATCACCGACATCCGCCAGTCGGCGCGCGCCGCGCACCGTGGTGGGGCCGATGCAGTGTCGCTGATCAATACCATCAACTCGATCACCAGCGTCGACCTCGATCGCATGGTCGCCCACCCCATCGTTGGCGACCAGAGCACCCATGGCGGCTACTGCGGTTCGGCGGTGAAACCGATTGCCCTGAACATGGTGGCGGAAATCGCCCGCGACCCGCAAACGCGCGGCTTGCCGATCTGCGGCATTGGCGGCATCGGCAGCTGGCGTGACGCAGCCGAGTTCATGGCCCTGGGCAGTGGCGCCGTGCAGGTGTGCACGGCAGCGATGCTGCACGGCTTCCGCATCGTCGAGGACATGAAGGACGGCCTGGCGCGCTGGATGGACCAGCACGGGCACCGCAACATCGAGGCGTTCCGCGGCCAGGCGGTGGGGCATACCACCGACTGGAAGTACCTGGACATGAACTACAAGTCGGTGGCGCACATCGACCAGCAAGCATGCATTGGCTGCGGGCGCTGCCACATTGCCTGTGAGGATACTTCGCACCAGGCGATTGCCAGTACGCTGAAGGCAGACGGCACGCATGCCTACAGCGTGATCGAGGAGGAATGCGTGGGCTGCAACCTGTGCCAGATCACCTGCCCGGTGGAGAGCTGCATCGAGATGGTGGCTCAGGATACCGGCAAGCCGTACCTGAACTGGACGCAGGACCCGCGTAATCCCTACCGCGAGGCCAGTTGAGGCAATTGGGACTGCCTTGCAGCCCTTCGCGGGCACGCCCGCTCCCACAGGGATCGCGCCGCTTGGGAGGGCAGCGAAACACCTGTGGGAGCGGGCGTGCCCGCGAAGGGCCGCAAAGCGGCCCCAATCGCTCAGCGTACAACGACCTCAAGGCTCCAGCCCAATCCCCCGCAAGATCACGCTGGTCACCGTCTGTACGGCATTTTCAAAGGCCATGTCCGACAACGCCTCCCCGCCATTGAGCAACGTCACCTGGTAACCAAAGTCGGCATAGTGCTGGGTCGAGGCCCAGATCATGTACAAAAGCGCCGACGGCTCCACCGGCAGGATGCGCCCCTCCTCCACCCAGCGGCGGATCTTGGCTTCCTTCAGCTTGGCCCAGGGCACCAGACTTTCATCCAGGTTCACTCCCAGCACCGGCGCCCCATGCAGCATCTCTTCGGCCCAGATCTTCGAGCCCAGCGGCCGCGAGCGCGAGTGGCCCATCTTCGCCCGGATGTAACTGGTCAGCACCACGCGCGGGTCGTCGAAGTTCTCGAAGCACAGCGCGTCCTGCTTCCACACATCCAGCAGGTCCTGCAGCACCGCGCGGAACAGGTCGTCCTTGGTGCTGAAGTAATAATGCAGGTTGGAACGCGGCAACTCGGCCTGCTCGGCGATATCACCCATCGAGGTGGCGCCGTAGCCCTTCTCGGCGAACACCTTTTCCGCCGCCTGCAGAATCTTCTCGATATTGCGCCGGCGGATTTCGATCTTGTGGTTGGCCATCAGGCTTGGGCCGTCCACACCGCCAGCTCATAACCGTCTGGGTAGATGAAAATGAACACCATGTTGTCGATCTGCCGATCAGTACCGCGAATGCCCATGTGTGCTCCGTGCCGAAGGGGTTTGCCCTAGTCTACTCCGCTTACTCCAAGCCAGCGCAATCCCTGTAGGAGCGGCCTTGTGTCGCGAAAGGGGTGCGTAGCGCCCCCGGGATTTCAGCCTCACTGCATGAATTGCCGGGGCTGCTTTGCAGCCCGATCACGCACCGGGCACTGTGCGCGGTGCAGGTTCAGTGCGGTGTTGATGATGCCGATATGGCTGAACGCCTGAGGGAAGTTGCCGAGCATGCGCTGGCCCGCCGGGTCGTACTGTTCGGCCAGCAGGCCAAGGTCGTTGCACAGGCCGGTCAGGCGTTCGTACAGTGCCTGCGCTTGTGCCTGGCGGCCCAGCAATACATACACGTCGGCCAGCCAGAACGAACACACCAGGAAGGTGCCCTCCCCGGGTGTCAGGCCGTCGCTGCAGCGGTCACTGTCATAGCGCAGCAGCAGGCCGTTTTTCAGCAGGCGCTGCTCGACCTGTTCGAGCGTGCGCAAGAAGCGTGGGTCATCCGCCGGCAGGAAGCCGGTCAGGGCGATGTGCAACAAACTGGCGTCCATCTCGCTCGAGCCATAGGCCTGGACGAAAAAGCGGCCGCTGGGGTCCAGGCCCTGCGCGCACACTTCACGACGAATCTCGTCAGCTACCTGGCGGTAATGCCGCCCGCGCTCGCGGCCTTCCTCGGTGGTGTCGGCCAGCCCCGCGGCACGGTCGAAGGCCACCCAGGCCATGACCTTGGAGTGCACGAACTGCTGCCGGCCGCCGCGCACCTCCCAGATGCCCTCGTCCGGCTGGCGCCAGATGCGCTCGACGTAAGGCAGGATCGAGCGGGCGATGGCGGCGCTGCGCGGGTGGCGGGGCAAGCCGCCCTTGATTGCCTGGGTCATGGCATCGGCGAGTTCGCCATAGATGTCCAGCTGCATCTGCGCTGACGCTGCATTGCCCACCCGCACCGGTTGCGAGTGCTCGTAACCGGCCAGCCACGGCAAGGTGTATTCCTGCAGGTCGCGCTCGCCGGCCAGGCCGTACATGATCTGCATCTGCTCGGGGTTGCCGGCCACCGAGCGCAACAGCCATTCGCGCCAGGCCTGGGCTTCGTCGAAGTAGCCGAGGTTCATGAAGGCCAGCAGGGTCATGGTCGCGTCGCGCAGCCAACAGAAGCGGTAGTCCCAGTTGCGCTCGTGGCCGATGCGCTCGGGCAGTGAGGTGGTGACGGCGGCAACGATGCCGCCGGTGGGCGCGTAGGTCATGGCCTTGAGGGTCAGCAGCGAGCGGCGCACCAGGGCGGAGTATGGGCCCACCTGTGGGCAGCGGGCGGCGAAGGCCTGCCATTGGTCGATGGTCTGCGCCAGCGCTTCGTCGCTATCACAACCGGGCTGCACTGGCAGGTGCGAGGGCTGGTGGCGCAGGCTGAACACCTGACGTTCGCCCGCACCAACGCGAAAGCGCGCGACGGTGTGCTGGTCACGGGCATGCGGGGGGACGGTGCTGCACAGGATCAGCCGGTCGGGGCCGGCGACGGCGCTGAGGGTCAGCGGGTCGAGCCGTTCCACCCAGGGCACGCTGCGGCCGTAGTCGAAGCGCATGACCAGGTCCATTTCGAAGTTGGTTTCGCCAGCGAGGCCCTCGACGATGCGCACCAGCGCGTTGGCCTCGCCCAGCGGCATGAAGTCGAGCACACGGGCGCGACCGGTGGCGGTGACCCAGGTGGTTTCCAGCACCAGGGTGTCGTCCAGGTATTGGCGGCTGCTGTGTTCGACCGGGTCGCAGGGGGCCAGGCGCCAGCGGCCGTTTTCCTCGTTGCCCAGCAGTGCGGCGAATACCGCGGGGGCGTCGAAGCGTGGCAGGCACAGCCAGTCGAGCGAGCCATCGCGGCTGACCAGGGCGGCGCTGCGGCAGTTGCCCAGCAGGGCATAGTCTTCGATGTGGGCAGGCATTGGGGCTCCTTTGTGTGTTTGCCTGTGCTGGCCTCTTCGCGGGTAAAACCCGCTCCCACAGGTACATCACAGGCCTTGAAACCATCGATATCCCTGTGGGAGCGGGTTTACCCGCGAAAGGGCCGGCACAGGCTCTACAAAAAACTCACCCCAACCGATGCCACTCGCGCTTGTCCCGCACCAGCAACTCATTGCCGGCCTCGGGCCCGTCTTCACCGGCCGGGTACTCATGCACCTCGCCGCCCTGGGCCCAGGCATCGAGGAACGGCTGCACCGCGCGCCAGCCGTTCTCGATGTTGTCAGCCCGCTGGAACAGGGTCTGGTCACCGGTCAGGCAGTCGTAGATCAGCGTCTCGTAGCCGGTCGCCGGGGTCATCTTGAAGAAGTCCTTGTAGGCAAAGCCCAGCTCGACGTTCTCCATCACCAGCTCCGGCCCGGGGCGCTTGGCCTGCAGGTCGAACCACATGCCTTCGTTGGGCTGGATCTGGATCTTCAGGTAATTGGGCTTGGGCCGCTCCAGCTCCGACTCGCGGAACTGCGCATAAGGCGCCGGCTTGAAGCAGATGGCGATCTCGGTATCACGCACGCTCATGCGCTTGCCAGTGCGCAGGTAGAACGGCACGCCGGCCCAGCGCCAGTTGTCGATCATCACCTTCAGAGCCACATAGGTCTCGGTCTGGCTATCCGCCGCGACGTTGGCCTCGTGGCGGTAGCCGGGCAACTGCTTGCGCCCCTGCTTGCCGGCACTGTACTGGCCACGCACGGAGTTTTTCAGGGCCATCTTCGCCGACCATGGGCGGATGGCGCCGACCACCTTGGCCTTTTCGCTGCGCACGGCATCGGCGGCGAACGCGGCCGGGGGTTCCATGGCCACCATCGCCAGCAACTGGAACAGGTGGTTGGGCACCATGTCGCGCAACGCCCCGGTGCTGTCATAGAACGCACCACGGGTCTCGACGCCGACGGTTTCCGCGGCGGTGATCTGCACATGGTCGATGTAGTGGTTGTTCCAGAACGATTCGAACAAGCCGTTGGAGAACCGGCTGACCAGGATGTTCTGCACCGTCTCTTTGCCCAGGTAATGGTCGATGCGGTAGATCTGCCGCTCGCCCATCACCTTCAGCAGGCAGGCGTTGAGCGCCTCGGCGCTGGCCAGGTCGGTGCCGAAGGGCTTTTCCACCACGACCCGGCGAAAGCCGCCGGCCGATTCGTCGAGCAGCCCGGCCTGCCCCAGGCGCTGCGCCACTTCGGGGAAGAAGCGCGGCGAGGTCGCCAGGTAGAAGATGGCGTTGCCGTGGCGGGTTGTGTCGATGCGCCTGGCGAGGGCCTGGTAGGTGGCCGGGTCGAGGAAATCGCCGGTCTGGTAATCCAGGCGCTTGGCCAGGCGTGCCCACAGCTTCTCATCCAGGCACTTGGCCCTGCCCTCGCCACCTTTGTCACGCTCGACCATGAACGCATGCAGGCGCTCAGCGAATTCCTCGGCAGTGGCCGGGTTGTGGTCGACACCGACGATACGCAGGTTGCGGTCCAGCAGACCGTCACGGCTGAGGTTGTAAAGCGCCGGCATCAGCAGGCGCTTGACCAGGTCGCCATTGGCGCCGAACAGGAACAGAGTACATGGCGGAGCGGCCGGAATGCTCTGTTTGGTCATTCGGCTTTTTTCTCGACGTGGCCACCGAAGCCCAGGCGCATGGCCGAGAGAATCTTGTCACCATAGGTGCCTTGCTGCTGGCGCGAGCGGAAGCGGGCGAACAGCGCGCTGGACAGCACCGGTACCGGCACCGCCTGCTCGACGGCGGCGTCGATGGTCCAGCGGCCTTCACCACTGTCGGACACCGAGCCACTGAACTGCGACAGCTGCGGGTCGGCCACCAGCGCATCGGCGGTGAGGTCGAGCAGCCACGAGGTGACCACGCTGCCACGCCGCCACACTTCGGCGATTTCGGCCACGTTCAGGTCGAAACGCTGGTCTTCCGGCAGTTCGTTGCCGCCCTTGCTGCGCAGCAGGTCGAAACCTTCGGCATAGGCCTGCATCAGGCCGTATTCGATGCCGTTGTGCACCATTTTCACGTAGTGCCCGGCACCGGGTGGGCCGGCGTGGATGTAGCCGTGTTCGGCACGCTGGTGCTCGCCGCTGCGGCCATGGGTACGCGGGATGTCACCCACGCCCGGGGCCAGCGCCTTGAACAGAGGCTCCAGACGCTCGAACACGTCCTTTTCGCCACCGATCATCATGCAGTAGCCACGGTCCAGGCCCCACACACCACCCGAGGTGCCAACATCCAGGTAATGCAGCCCGCGCTTGGCCAGCTCGGCGGCGCGGCGCATGTCGTCCTTGTAGAAGGTGTTGCCGCCATCGATGATCGCATCGCCCGGCTCCAGCAGTTCGGCCAGTTGGGCGATGGTCTGCTCGGTGGGCTCGCCAGCGGGCAGCATGACCCACACCGCGCGCGGTGCTTTCAGCTTCTGTACCAGCGCACCGAGGTCGTGCGCACCCTGGGCGCCCTCGCCCTCCAGGCTGGTGATGGCCTCGCGGTTGCGATCGTGTACCACGGTGCGGTGGCCGGCGCGCATCAGGCGCCTTGCGATATTGCCGCCCATGCGGCCCAGCCCGATGATTCCCAGTTGCATGAGCCGATGCTCCCCTTTCGAAATAAATGACAACACAATCCAGCTTTTCAGATTAGTCCAGCGAACCGCTCGAGGGTTCAGCGACGAACGGCGAGACCACGATAAACAAAAAAGTTCCCAAGACCTGCGAAAGAATTCAAAATGCGCCCGCGTGAAGCGTCTACGCTTTGACTTGTCACTAGCCAATACCGCGAGGTGTGCTCATGGGTACCTTGATGCCTGCAACCCCAACCCAGACCCTCTATGTCTCCGTGCGCCGTGATGAGCTGCGTAAACTGAAGGACGAACGTGACCAGCTGCGTCAGCAGGTCGCCCAACTGAACCTGCTGCTGGCGCAGGCGCGCACAGACGGCAAAGCCGTTACCCTCTGAGTTTGCCCCTCCCCTGTGGGAGCCGAACTGCTCCCACATCGCTCAATCGAGCAGCCAGCTATTATCGCCATTTTCCAAGGTACCGCCATGACTGGTGGCATCGCCGACCCTGGCAAGCGGCTGCCCATCATCCATCATCAGTGCCGAGCCGCTGGTAATCACCGCCCCACACCCGAGCCTGTCGCCAACCCTGGCGGCTGCCCTGCCGTTGACGAAGAACAGACTGGAGCCGCTGCTGATGCTGGTCGGGCCGCACAATGGGCAGTGGTGAGTGTGACCCAGCAGAACGATGGCAGGCATTGTTGCCACTCCCGAATCATGTGAGGCGCCAGGCACGCATGCCGGCAGCGCCAATCAGAACGTTCTCGACAGCCGCCAGTGCACGACCTGGCCATCGATCTCAGGGAACGGTACCTGGTGCATGAACACCTGCTCGCCCACCATGCGCTCGACGCAGACGTAGTACCCTGGCCATGGGCAAGGCGTGCCGGAAGGCCAGCCTGGGGCATCCTCGCGCCTGGCGGTTTCCGGGTCGCGGAACTGCTTGCCCAGGCGTCGGTAATGCGCCCTTTCGACGAGCGCCTGCGGGTAAAAGCGGGGAGCGCTTTCCAGGGCATCACCCTGCACAGACCATAAAAACGCCACCAGTGCCGCCTCGAAGGCCCAATAACCCAAGTGGTCACTCCGTGCCCGGGTGTGGCGCTCGTGCCAGTAGCAACCGTGCGCATTGGCGTACCACTGCCCGAGATAGTGCATGAGCGCGTCATGCTGCGCGGGGCCTTTCAGGTCGAGGCACTCCAACAAGGCGCCGTAAGGTTCGGGGTGAAGCAATGAGGTGCCTGGGTAGGCCTTGCCAAGCCGCTGGAACAGGCGATGCAGCAGCAGGTCGGGGCTGCGCTCGTCGTCCTGGTTCAGCCAGCCCAGTACCTGGTCGACACGCTCGGGGTAACCGCACAGCACCGCCAGCGACAGCAGCCACAAGGCAAGCCGGTATTCATCCGACACCCACGGGCGCAACTGCTCGCTGGTTGCCGGGTACGCCGAAAAATGCCGGGCGAACTGGGCAAACGCATAGTCTGCATAGGCCTCCACCAACTCCATCGGCTCGCCACCGGAATACCGCTGCACTGTCAGCTCCAGTGCCATGTGTGCCCAGTCGCGGCTAAGGCCACGGTAGTGATGCCTGTGCTCGGCTGGCCCGATCAGCAATGCCTGGGCGTCAGGGTCGGCGAATTCCTGCTCTTTTTCACGCGTCGAAGCCAGGTAATGCTGCTCGACCATCCACGGGTCGCGCTTGATGCTGTCGAACTGGCCCATTGGCCCTCCCGCACGCTATAAGCCTTTCACCAAGCGCCAAACCAGAGAGCGCCCATTTTCGCTCGGCATCTCTACACCTTGCATGAATGTCTGAGGCCCCACCGCCCATTCATCACATACCCACACCCCCGTGCGCGGGCAAATTTCGCCCGACCTGGCAAGCGCATCCGAATACGGCGCGCTTTGCAGTTGTTCAGGGAAGCTTTTGATAACTTGACGCTTGCGAGCATCGTCTACCAAATCCTTCGGGTAGAAAGGAAGATCTCTATAGGGCGTATCGTCGACGCCCCACAACACAGTGACCAATCCTGCCTCAAAGGCCCAATAGCCGAAGAAACCCGCATCGCTTCGTGCCTTGTGCCGGTCATGCCAATAACAGTTGCGCATGCCGCGATACCACTGCTTCAGGTAACTACGCACTGCCTGTTGCTGCTCATCCTTCTCGGTAGTTACGGCATTGAGCAATTCATGGTAGGGGCGCTCATGAATCAACGTACTCCCGGGGATCGTCACCCCCACACGGGAAAACAGTTGCCGCAACAGGATGTCCTCACCGTCATCTGGGGCTTCACTCAAAAAACCTGCGATTTGCCTGATGCGCCCGGGCTTGTTGAACAGCACTGCAAACGATAGAAGCCAGAGTGTGTACTGATAGGCATCCGACTCCCACAGTTTCAAGCTGAAACTCGGATAAGCTTGCTTGTGACGTTGAAACTGGGAAAACATGTGATCCGCGTAAAACTCAAGCGCTTCAATGGGTTCCCCTCCCGAATATAGAGCAATGAGCAACTCCATAGATTGAAAGCACCACCTCCAGCTCAACATCTTGACATTTACATACTCGGGACGCTCAATTTCGAGAAAAGACTCAGCCTGGCGCTCTACATAATTCTCCTTCCAAAAAGAAACACTATCGAGATAGGCTGCCTCTTGCAAAAAAGGCTCACGCTTGACCCGATCAAATCCAGTCATTACACACCCCTATTGGATCACATCATCGATAAATTTAGCATTTTCGTCGAGCTTGACTATTTTCGTTACCACACCACCTTCATCTACGATCATTAACCAACGTTCATATCCGGCGAATGCAACTTCTTCCGCCTGTTTTTTCCCAAGCTCCAAGTCAAGTCTCGGCTCAATCCACGCATCACTCATCTGCCTGGCACTCGGAAACCCCTTACTCCCCTTTGTAACCGGCAAACTACCCGGCGAAAACGCGCCCCCCGTTCGATACTTGGTCTCGGTAATGATGAACGGCGGCGGTGGATGGGCATTACGATAGACGCCATCCAGCCCGCGCCCGGTAGGTTTCATTTGCAGGCTGCGAGGCCCACGAGCGGCCGACAGCAGGTTCTCATGGCCTTTGCCGAGCATGTACTGATCACTGACCACCTCCCCATAAATGCCCTTCTGCGCCCGGGTCGCCGTGGAATGATCGAACACGTGCACATTGGCGCCATGCGTGGCAGCTGCTGCAGAGGTGGGCACTGGCGGGCCGAGCGCACCCTCGGGGCGCTCGAGGTAACGCGGACGCATGCCAATGCCAGAAGTCACCCGCCCACCACTCATCGCCATGTGCACCGGCTTAGGCGCATGCACCCCGGCCTGCGCAACCTGCGCGGGCAGATCGCTGGCCTGTTCCAGCACCTTGGCCAGCCTGGCGTCGAGTTGCATCAACGCCCGTGGGATTTCCCGCACTGCATGCACCTGCACCGCGTAGAACTGCGCTTCCATGGCCTGCAGCCGCACCAACAGGTGCGCGGCCGCCTGGTTGAAGGGCCAGTTGCCCAGGTAGCTGCGAAGCTTTGCCGTTGCCGCGATGACCTTGGTCAAGAACTGGTTCAGATAGGCCAGCAAATCCTTTTCATAGCTCGTGAACCTGACCTGGCGCAGCCAGAACTCCACGCTGCCGCGGGCGAACTTGCCAAGAAACGCAACCACGGTCCGCAAGATGATCTGGCTTTCACGAATAAGCAGCAGGCACAGACCTCGCAGAAACGCTGCCGCTTCCTGGCCGACCAATGCACCTGCCACCGAGCCCACGGGGGTACCCACCGCCCCCACCACGGCACCGATGATCGGCGCGATCAAGGTAAGCAGGCAGGCAACCAGCAGCACCCACTCCTGCCACTGTGGCGGCTGCGCCGTTGCCTGGCTGTCATCCGCCGTGTAGCGCTTGCCCAAGCGCAGGCACACTGCGGCCAGGTCACGGGCGCTGAGCACGATCACCACCCCAGGCACCAACGACAGCAGCATGTCGGCAATGACCACGCTCAGTGGCCGTTCCTCGGCAAACTCGCCCAGCACCAGGTCACGCAGCCAGCCAAAGCCGCCCGCCACCCTTTCCACCGCTTCATCCAGCCAGTCAGCAGCGGAGTTCATGACTGGCCACCTGCCGAGGTGCAGCCGGCAAGCAACGCCTGCAAGGCAGCATCCGGCTCGGTTGCGGTCGTCAGCTGCAGCGAGCCTTGGCCAACCTCGTAGCGCACCTGGGCGCTGCAACCGGGGGTAACGCCAGCCAGGCGGGCATAGCCGTTCTGGTCGACCATACCCTGGCGCTGGGTGCCATCGGACAACGTCGCCACGTAGGCCGTGCCCGCAATTGGCGTACCGTCGGCATGCACCAGGCGAAACTCGATTTCCTCCTGCGACGGTGCAGGCGGCTCACCGTAACGTGCAGGCGCCTTTACCTGGGCGATGGCATGCAACAGCAGAGGCTCGGGGCAACCGATTTCGATGCGGCCATCACCCAGTTTGATGAAGGCCCCGCCGCAACTCAGGGTCAGCGATGTTCGGCTATCGATGTGCACATGGCCGTGATGGCTGGTGATCGACACATCGTCATTGGCATCGACCCGCAGTTGCCCGCCGACCTGCACACGCTTGTCCTGCGCGACCTGCTCGCTGGCCTCAAGGCCAACCATCACGCTCAACGCCCCGCCAACGGCCAACGACTTGCCCAGGCCTATGCTTTCGACTTTGCCAAGGGCGACCGTTTCGCTCTTGCTGGCGCCGACCTTGACACTGCGGTTGCCACCTATGTGCACCACTTCGTCATGCTCGACGCGCTCGCTACGATCATTGCCGATGAGCGTGGTTTCGTTGTGTTTCACGACGTTGTTCTGGTCGCGCTCGGCATGAATGAATACTTCCTGGCGCCCCAGTTCGTCCTCGAAGCGCAACTCGTTGAAGCCATCGCCTTTATGGGTCTGGCTCTTGATGGTCATGCGGGTCTTGTGTTCGGGCAGGTCGTAAGGCGGCAGCTGGTCACCGCAGTAGGTGCGCCCTGTGATCATCGGCTGGTCAGGGTCGCCATTGACGTAGTGAACAATCACATCCTGGCCAATACGCGGAATGGCCATTGAACCCCAACTGCCACCGGCCCAGCCTTGCGACACCCGCACCCAGCAGGAACTGAATTCGTTTTTGCTGCTTTCACGGTCCCAGGGGAAGCTGACCTTGACCCGCCCCCACTGGTCGCAAAAAATCTCTTCGCCCGGCGGGCCGACCACGGTGGCCATGTGCGGGCCATCGATGCGCGGCTTGGCCAAGGGTGCCGGGCGCCATTCGGCCATGCCTTGCACCAGCAGCGCATCGTTCACATAGCAGGTACCTTGTTCGGCGCCGGCGGCTTCTTCCTGCAGGCTGGTGAACTGCGTACCTTCGTGGCACAGGCTGATCACGCGCCAGTGCACATTGAGGTCTTCGCGCGGGTGGCCGACGAGGGTGAAGCTCAGGCCTGGCTGCAGGCGCACGTCATCGCCCTGTACTTCGGCCAGGCGGGCGTCATGGCGCAGGGCCGTCAGCCGCGTTTCAGTGAAGGGCTTGCCGACCGCATCGCGCTTGTAGCGGCCCGGGTAATCAAAAAACTCGTAGTCCAGCGACTGGTGCGTGATTCCGCTGGCCTGAGCCTTGTGCTCCTGGCGATAGGCCGGGTTGGTGAAGGTGTAGTCGCGCTGCACCTGCTGCGCGGTACGAACCTGCTCGCAGTAGCGCAAACGCCGCAGGCAGGCACGGGCTTGGTCGCCACCGCTACTGGCGTGGTACAGCACCTTGTCGGGGCCGAGATCATCTTCATCCAGCCAAAGCGCCTCCTCATCTACGGTCTTTAGCGTGCCCCGGCTGAGCAACCCAAGCGATAGCAGGCGATCGGTAACGATCAGCGTGTGGTGCCTGGCGCAGTGCGCAAAGCGGTAGACGAAGCCCTCTTCAGCGGCAAGGCGATGGATGAAGTCGAGGTCGGTTTCCCCTGCCTGGACACAAAACTCACGCACCTGGTGTTCGGCGCTGCTATTGAGCTCAAACCGGGCAATGCCCTGACGCTTGAACATCAGTTCAAGAATCTGCGGCACGGTTTTCTGCTGGAAGATGCGCCAGTTCGAACGCAAGCGGGCACGGGCCAGTTGCGGCTCGACCACAGCGTGGTAGCGCGTGCGACAGAAGCCGGTTTCACCTTGGCTGAAGGCACTGACCAAGCCATGCACATGACGCAGTGGCCGGTCTGCGCAATAAAGGGTGAATAGCGCAGGTTTGTCGAGCACCTGGCCGAAGTCGACATCACTGTCGTAGCTGACAAGTTCAAGGCTCAGCACAAATGGCTGGCTGATAGCTTCTTCCAGCTTGAATGAAACCACTTCGAACTCCGTGCGCCCGGCGAGCGCCTGAAATCCGAAACGAAAGTCCGACTGTTTCATGAGTTGCTCTACCCGCCATCATGTTTACCGGCGAAAAAACAACCACATCCTGGCTTTCTTCAAGATGAGTACGTCGAATGAAAATTGCCCGTCGCCAACGTTCAAGCCGGCTAGATCCGTGGCATTGGCGGACTTGACCGATAACGACAGTGAGGATGAGGCAGTGACTGAAGAGCAACTTAAACCGTACCGCCCCGCCATGACAGGAACGATGGGTTTCATGCATTGACGATTTCGTAGGAAATTTCCTAAAGCATCAACTTACAAACTTTTGCGCGTGCGAGTCCGCTCACTGAAACACCCAAAATTCAAGCCAGGAAAATAATAAATACAGTTACTGAAAAGTTCGCGAAACAGCCCCTTTCATTCATCCTGAAATCACTTGGATTCCGAAATGCACCATTCTGTTGGAGGGCGATGACCTTGGCACCCCTCAAGCGCACCAAAAAGGTGCATGACTGGCAGAAATTGGGGCATGCCGTCTGCCCCCCATCCACCGCTCCAGCCCCTGCATTCACATCCGGTCACAAACGCCAACGTTTGCGTCTATTCCGCGGCACGACAATGGTGACCAGCGGGTCACCTTTTTATCTCTTTCTCTCCTACACTCGGGTTTCGGCCCGCCATTTGCTCAACGGAAGAGTGACGAAAAAAAGTCGAACTTTCCGGAACGCGGGCAGGTCAGGAACTAAGTAGGCCAAACGCAAAGGGACTTCCCAGCATCGGCCCACACACCCCAACCAGCGCAATCGCCTTCGGCCGGAATGCCGATCGCGCCGTGCCTGCGCGCACGACCCTGGGGCATGGAACGCACTACGCAGAATCCAGAATCAGAGAGAACCAACACGAAACATCGCCACGGGTGCCAGCACCCGGCCAAGCATAGGGACGGAGAGAAGTATGATCAGTGCCGCTGTCGAGCCTCACGTAGATTCATTCAACCCGGACAACCGCGAACCGCTCACCCCGGACTTCGCCACGACAGGCAAGGCACCCGGCGCCCAGCGCCAGCACAACCGCAACAAGCGCAAGATTTTGTTCGTGACCTCGGAAATCGCCGACCTGGTGAAAACCGGTGGCCTGGGTGACGTGTCTGCAGCCCTGCCCCGTGCCCTGGCGCACCTGCATGATGTACGGGTACTGATCCCCGGCTACCGCCAGGTGATGGAAAGCGACAACCCCATCCACATCGTCGGTGAACTGGGTGGCCACGCCGCCCTGCCGCCGTGCAAGATCGGGCGCATGGACATGGCCGACGGCCTGGTCATCTATGTGCTGATCTGCCCCGAACTGTACCAGCGCGACGGCACCCCCTATGGCGCCAACAACGGCCGCGACTGGCCCGACAACCACATCCGCTTCGCCCGCCTGGGCCTGGCCGCCGCCGAAATCGCCGCCGGCGAAGGCAGGATCCACTGGAAGCCCGAAGTGGTGCACGCCCACGACTGGCCCGCCGGCCTGGCTCCGGCCTACATGCACTGGCGCGGGCTGAGTACGCCAACCCTGTTCACCATCCACAACCTGGCCTACCAGGGCGTGTACAGCCGCGGTTGCAGCCCGGAACTGGCGATCCCCGAGCACGCCATGCAACAGGAAGGCATGGAGTTCTACGGCAAGCTTTCGTTCCTCAAGGCCGGCCTGGCCTACGCCAGCCACATCACCACGGTCAGCGCCACCTATGCCCGGGAAATCACCACCCCGGAATTCGGCTGCGGCCTGGACGGCTTCCTCGCCAGCAAGGCCCAGCAAGGCCTGCTCGGCGGCATTCCCAATGGCATTGACGAAAGCTGGGACTCGGCCACCGACAAGCACCTGCAGCACAACTTCAGCATCAACGACTGGGAAGGCAAGGCGCGCAATGCCCAGGAAGTGCGCGAGCTGTTCAAACTGCAACCCTCCGAAGGCCCGCTGTTCGCCGTGGTTTCGCGCCTGGTCTACCAGAAAGGCCTGGACCTGACCCTGGGTGTGGCCGACTACATCGTCGAGCAAGGCGGGCAGATCGCGATCATCGGCCGTGGCGAGCCGGAAGAAGAGCAGGCCATGCGCGAACTGGCGCTACGCCACCCGGGCCGTATCGGCGTACGCATCGGCTTCAACGAGACCGATGCCCGGCGCATGTTCGCCGGCAGCGACTTCCTGCTGATGCCGTCACGCTACGAGCCATGCGGCCTCAGCCAGATGTACGCGCAGCGTTTCGGCTCGCTGCCGGTGGCGCGCAACACCGGCGGCCTGGCCGACACCATCGAGTGCGGCGTCACCGGTTTCCTGTTCAACGAGTCCACCGTCGAGAGCTATCGCCAGGCACTCAGCCGCGCCTTCTATGTATATGGCAAGAAGGACCTGCTGAACGCCATGCGCTGCCTGTCGATGACCCAACCGTTCAACTGGTGCCAGGCCGTGGAACCCTACGCACGCCTGTACGAAGACTTGGTCAAGCAGGCACAGCACAGCCACTACTGAACGGGGAATCGAAGATGCACAGACATGGCGCACACCTGCTGGACGCCACGTCGGCGCGCTTCGCCCTCTGGGCCCCGGATGCGCGCAGCGTGAGCGTGGAACTGGAGCAGCAGCCGGCCATCGAGCTGTTGCCCGACGATGATGGCTGGTTCACCGGCGTGGCCCCGTGCCAGGCCGGTGACCGTTACCACTACCGTATCGATGGTGCACTGCAGGTGGCCGACCCGGCCTCGCGCTACCAGCCCGATGGCGTGCAGGGGCCGAGCCAGGTGGTGGATGTGGCCAGCTATGCCTGGCAACACCCCTGGCAAGGCCGGCCCTGGCACGAAGCGGTCATCCAGGAGCTGCATGTCGGCCTGCTCGACGGCTACGCCGGGGTCGCCCGGCAACTGCCGCGCCTGGCCGAACTGGGCATCAGCGCCGTCGAGCTGATGCCGCTGGGGCAGTTCCCTGGCGAGCGCAACTGGGGTTACGACGGCGTGCTGCCCTATGCGCCGCAAAACACCTATGGCAGCCCCGAGCAGCTGTGTGCGCTGGTCGACCAGGCACATGGCCACGGGCTGATGGTGCTGGTCGATGTGGTGTACAACCATTTCGGCCCCGACGGCAATTACCTGCACCAGTACGCCAGCCCGTTCTTCCGCGAAGACCGGCAGACCCCCTGGGGCGCAGCCATCGACTTCCGTCGCCCGCAGGTGCGCGAGTACTTCATCCAGAACGCCCTGATGTGGTTGTGCGACTACCGCTTTGATGGCCTGCGCCTGGATGCCGTGCACGCCATCGACCAGCCCGACTTCCTGGTCGAGCTGGCGCAAAGGGTACGTGCTGCGGTGGAACCCGGCCGCCACGTATGGCTGGTACTGGAGAACGAGCACAACCAGGCCTTCCTGCTGGAGCAAGGCTTCGACGCCCAGTGGAACGACGACGGCCACAATGCCCTGCATGTGCTGCTCACCGGCGAAACCGAAGGCTACTACGCCGACTACCAGCAGCGCCCCATCGACCAGCTGGCCCGCTGCCTTGCCGAAGGTTTCGTGTTCCAGGGCCAGGCCAACCGCCATGGCACGCCCCGCGGCGAGCCCAGCGCGCACTTGCCACCCAGCGCCTTCGTGCTGTTTCTGCAGAACCATGACCAGGTCGGCAACCGTGCCCTGGGCGAGCGCCTGACCCGCCTGTGCCCACCGCAGGCGCTGCGGGCGGCCACCGGGCTGTTGCTGCTGGCACCGATGATCCCGCTGCTGTTCATGGGCGACGACGATGGCAGCTGCCGGCCGTTCCTGTTCTTCACCGACTTCCATGACCAGCTGGCCGACGCCGTGCGCGAAGGCCGGCGCGGCGAGTTCGCCCATTTCGCCGCCTTCGCCGACCCCGAGCAACGCCAACGCATCCCCGACCCCAACGCCGAACAGACCTTCGAGGCCTCCCGCCCGCAAGGCAAGGAAGTAATCGCCGGCTGGCACGGCCTGTACCAGCACCTGCTCGAACTGCGCCGCCGCCATGTGATCCCGCACCTGCCCGGCAGCCGCGCGCTGGGCGCCGAAGTACACGGCGACAAGGCCCTGACCGCACGCTGGTGCCTGGGCAATGGCACCACCCTGCGCATCGACCTGAACCTGGCCTCCACCCCACAGGGGGTCGAGTTGCCCGCGCCGGCCAACCGCCTGTTCGACAGCAGCGACACCCGGCACCCCGATACCCACCTGGCCGCCTACAGCTGCGTGGTCAGCCTGCTTCCCCCTGCACTGGAGCGCCCATGAGCGAAACCGCCCTGCACCGCCTGGCGACCCGCGTCGGGCTGAGCCGCGACTGGATCGACGCCAATGCCCGGCCCCAGCGTGTCAGCGACGAGGTACTGCGCAACATCCTTGAAGGCCTTGGCCACCCGGCCAGCGATGACGCCGCCATTGCCGCCAGCCTGCGCGCCGTGGACGCTGCCGAAGACAGTGAGCACCTGCCACCGCTGCTGACCGCCGACCTCGGCCAGCCACTGGCATTGGCGCGCTACTTCAGCGCCGCCAGCGTCGCGCACTGCACCTTGGAGGACCACAGCGCCCTCACCCTCAGCCTTGACGACCAGGCCCGCCTGCCCGGAGCGCTGCCCATCGGCTACCACCAGGTGGAAATCGACAGCCGCCGCTTCACCGTGGCTGTGGCCCCGCCACGCTGCCACAGCCTTGAAGACCGCGTGCAGCAGCCGCCACCGCGCTGCTGGGGCCTGGCGGTGCAGCTGTACAGCTTGCGCCGCCCCGGCGATGGCGGCTACGGCGACTGCCTGGCCCTGGAACAACTGGCCCGCGCGGCCGCCGAGCGCGGTGCCGATGCCTTGGCCATCAGCCCGATCCACGCCTTGTCGGCCATCGACCAGACGCACTACAGCCCCTACTCGCCCTCCAGCCGCCTGTTGCTCAACACCCTTTACGCCAGCCCTGCCGCGCTGCTGGGCGAGCGGGAGGTGCGCGTGGCCATCGAAGCCTGCGGCCTGGAGCAACAGCTGGAAGACCTGGAGCAAGGCCCGCTGGTCGACTGGCCGCGTGCCGCCAGCGCCCGCCTGCGCCTGCTCGAAGCCCTGTATCAGGGCTTCAGCCAGGGCGACCACCCGCTACGCAAGGATTTCGACAGCTTCCGCGAAGCCGGTGGCCAGGCCCTGGAGCACCATTGCCGCTTCGAGGTGCTGCAGGCCCAGGCCGTGGAGCATGGCCTGGGCGCCGACTGGCGCCACTGGCCCAAGGCCTGGCACGACCCGTACCACCCGGAAGTGGAGGCCTTCGCCAACGCCTACCCGGCCAAGGTCGAGTTCCATGCCTTTTGCCAATGGCTGACCGAACGGGGCCTGCAACGCGCCCAGGAAGCGGCGCGCGGCAACGGCATGGCGGTCGGCCTGATCGCTGACCTGGCGGTGGGCGCCGACGGTGCCGGCAGCCAGGCCTGGAGCCGCCAGGACGAGCTGCTGGCAGGCCTGAAGGTAGGCGCACCGCCCGACATCCTCAACCGTGCCGGCCAGGACTGGAGCATCTGCGCCTTCTCGCCCGAAGGCCTCAAGCGCAACGGCTACCGCGCTTTCATCGAAATGCTGCGGGCCAACCTCGCCCACGCCGGCGGCCTGCGCATCGACCATGTCATGGGCCTGCGCCGGCTGTGGCTGATCCCGCAGGGAGCCAAGCCCAGCGAAGGCGCCTACCTCAACTACCCGCTGGACGACCTGCTGCGCCTGCTGGCGCTGGAGTCGGTGCGCCACCAGGCAATCATCCTCGGCGAAGACCTGGGCACCGTGCCGGACGGCCTGCGCGAGCAACTGGCGGCCAAGGCCGTGCTGGGCATGCGTGTGCTGCCCTTCGAGCAGACCCAGCCCGGCCATTTCAAGCCGATTCTCGACTGGCCGGACAACGCCCTGGCCACCACCGGCACCCACGACCTGGCGCCGCTGGCCGGCTGGCTGGAAAACCGCGACATCGACTGGAGCCACCGCCTGCAACTGATCGATGCTGCCACCGAACTGCACTGGCGCCACGAGCGGCAAAAGGAGCACGACGGCCTGCGCCGCACCCTGGAGGCCAACTACGGCACGCTACCGGACAACGATGCGCTGATCGACGCCGCCATTCGCTACGTTGGCCACACCCGCGCACCGCTGGTGCTGGTACCGCTTGAAGACCTGCTGGGTTGCGACGAGCAACCCAACCTGCCGGGCACCACCTCCGGCCACCCCAACTGGCGCCGACGCTTCGCCCGGCCGGTACGTGAACTGCTCGACGACGAAGACGCCGCACGGCGCCTGGAACTGCTGGCCCAGGCCCGCGAACAAGCCTGGGAGCGTGACCGATGAAAGCGCTGACCGCGACCCTGCGCCTGCAGTTTCACAGTGATTTCACCCTCGATCACGCCGTGCCGCTGGTGCCGTACTTCGCCCAGTTGGGTATCAGCCACCTGTATGCCTCGCCCATCCTCAGGGCCCGCGCCGGCTCGCGCCACGGCTACGACGTGGTCGACCCGACCTGCGTCAACCCCGAGCTGGGCGGCGAAGCGGCGCTGCAACGGCTGGTTGCCGCCCTGCGCCAGCACGGCATGGGGCTGATCCTCGACACGGTGTCCAACCACATGGCCGTGGGCGGTGCCGACAACCCCTGGTGGCAGAGCCTGCTGGCCTGGGGCCGGCGCAGCCCCTATGCAGAATTCTTCGACATCCAGTGGCACTCCAGCGACCCGCTGCTGGCCGGTCAGTTGCTGTTGCCGTTCCTCGCCAGCGACTATGGCGTGGCACTGAAGAATGGCGAGATACCGCTTGAGTTCGACAAGCACCATGGGCTGCTGCAAATCGCCCATTACCAACACCGCTTCCCGATCTGCCCTGTCGACTATGGCTGGATTCTCGCCCTCAGCCCGGAGCCGGCGCTCAAGGCCCTGGCCGAACGCTTCACCGCGTTGAACGCATCGGCCACGCCGCTGGCCGACGCCCTGCCCCTGCAAGCCGAACTGGCGCGCCTGGCAGGCGAAGGCGCCGACCTCGAATCGGCCCTGGTGGCGTTCGACAGCCGTAGCGAGAATGGCTTCAAGCGCCTGCACCTGCTACTGGAGCGCCAGACCTACCGTCTGGCCAGCTGGCGTACCGCCGCCGACGACATCAACTGGCGGCGCTTCTTCGACATCAACGAGCTGGGCGGCCTGCGGGTGGAACGCGCGGTGGTGTTCGAGGCCACCCACGCCAAGCTGTTCGAACTGATCGAGCGCGGCCTGGTGGACGGCCTGCGCATCGACCATATCGACGGCCTGGCAGACCCGCGCGGCTACTGCCGCAAGCTGCGCCGGCGGGTCGATGGCCTGCTGGCACGGCGGCCGTTGAACGCTGCCCTGGAGCATTTCCCGATCTACGTAGAGAAGATCCTCGGCGCCAACGAGCACCTGCACCGCGACTGGCTTACCGACGGCACTACCGGCTATGAATTCATGAACCAGGTTTCGCTGCTGCAGCACGACCCGGCGGGCGAAGCAGCGCTGACCGAGCTGTGGGCCAATGTGAGCGAACGCCCCGACTTCCCCGAAGAAGTGCGTCAGGCCCGCCACCTGGTGCTCAATGCCAGCCTGGCCGGCGACTGCGAGTCGGTGGCCCAGGCGCTGTTGCAGGTGGCGCGCAACGACCTGATGACCCGCGACCTGACCCTTGGCGCGATCCGCCGCGCCTTGCAGGCGCTGGTGGCGCATTACCCGGTGTACCGCACCTACTTCAATGCCTGCGGGCGCCCGGCAGAAGACGAAGGGTTTTTCCAGCAGGCCCTGGCCAATGCCCGGCAGGACCTGGGCGAAGCAGACTGGCCGCTGCTCGAGCACCTGCAACAATGGCTGGGCGGGCAAGCCTGGCGCCGCCTGCCAGCAGGCCGGGCGCGCAAGCAGCTGCGCCACGCCTGCGTGCGCTTCCAGCAACTGACCGCGCCCAGTGCCGCCAAAGCCGTGGAAGATACCGCGTTCTACCGCAGCGCGCGGCTGCTGTCGCGCAACGATGTGGGCTTCGACGCCGAGCGTTTCAGCGCCCCGCTCGAGCACTTCCACAACGAGGCCCAGCGGCGCCTGCGCGATTTCCCCGACAACCTGCTGGCCAGCGCCACCCATGACCACAAGCGCGGCGAAGACACCCGTGCGCGCCTGGCCGTGCTCAGCGAGCGCGGCCCGTGGCTGGCCAGCCGCATGGAACACTGGCGCGAACTGGCCACGCCGTTGCGCACGCAACTGGATGACGGCCCGGCGCCCAGCCCCGGCGACGAGCTGATGCTGTTGCAGACCTTGCTGGGCAGTTGGCCGCTGGACCTCGACCTGCACGATGACAACGCCCTGCTCCAGTACGCCGAACGCATCCGCCAGTGGCAGCAGAAGGCCCTGCGCGAGGCCAAGCTGCGCAGCAGCTGGAGCGCGCCGAACGAAGCATATGAAAACGCCTGTGCCGGCTACATCGACGGCCTGCTGCTGGACGGCGAGAACCAGCAGCTGCGCAAATCGCTGGCCGATGCCGCCCACCTGCTGGCCTGCCCCGGTGCCCTCAACGGCCTGGTCCAGGCCCTGCTGCGCATGACCACGCCGGGCGTGCCGGACCTGTACCAGGGCAACGAATACTGGGATTTCAGCCTGGTCGACCCGGATAACCGCCGCGCCGTGGACTACGCTTGCCGGCGTCGCACCCTGGACGATGCAACGCCGGTAGCCGAGCTGCTGGAACACTGGCGCGACGGCCGCCTCAAGCAGGCGCTGATCGCCCGGGTGCTGGACTGCCGCCAGGCCCATGCCGAGCTGTTCCGCCGTGGCGCCTACCTGCCGCTGACCGTGCATGGCCGGCATGCCGACAAGGTGGTGGCGTTCGCCCGCCTTGGCGAAGGCGAACGGGCCGTCATCATCGCGCCACGCCTGGCCAGTACCCTGCTGGCAGGTGCACCGATACCCCTGATCCCGGCACAGAACTGGGACGACACCCGGGTAAGCCTGCCGTTTGCCTTGTCGCCTGCCAACTCGACGGGACTTTTCCCCAGTGCTGCGGTCAGCTCTTCCAAGGAGCTGATGTTGAGCGCCGTGCTGGCGGAGTTTCCGGTCAACCTGCTGATACAACAATCTTGAGCATCAGGAGCGTCATGATGAGTGTTGATGAAAAGCGTATCCGCGAATTTGCCTACCAGATCTGGGAATCTGAGGGTAAGCCCGCCGGCCAGGAAGAGCGCCATTGGGACATGGCGCGCAAGCTGGCCGAAGCCGAGGCGCTGGCACCCAGGGCGGCGCCGCGCAAGCGGGCGCCGGCCAAGCCCAAGGTAGCGGCTGAACCGGTTGAGAAGGCCGTGGCTGTGAAGAAACCCCGGGCGGTGAAAAAGCCGGCTGCCGGTTGAGCCTGCACCGGCCTCTTCGCGGGTAAACCCGCTCCCACAGGTACACCGTCATACTCAAGCCTGGCGCTATCCCTGTAGGAGCGGGTTCACCCGCGAAGAGGCCGGTACAGGCCTACGCAGCTCCCTCCACCACCACGGCCACAGAGGACCGCCATGAGCCCCCGCACCCCGAAGAAAACCCGCTCGGTCGCCCCGTCGCGTATCCGCGAAGGCCTGCCCTTCCCCCTCGGCGCCACCTGGGATGGCCTTGGGGTCAACTTTGCCCTGTTCTCGGCCAACGCCACCAAGGTCGAGCTGTGCCTGTTCGACTCCACCGGCGAGCACGAAATCGAACGCATCGAGCTACCCGAATACACCGACGAGATCTACCACGGCTACCTGCCCGACGCGCACCCAGGGCTGGTCTACGGCTACCGCGTGCACGGCCCGTACGAGCCGGAGAACGGCCACCGCTTCAACCCCAACAAACTGCTGATCGACCCGTATGCCAAGCAACTGGTCGGCAGCCTGCAATGGTCCGAAGCACTGTTCGGCTACACCATCGGCCACCCCGACGGCGACCTGTCGTTCGACGAGCGCGACAGCGCGCCGTTCGTGCCCAAGTGCAAGGTGATCGACCCCGCCTTCACCTGGGGCCGCGACCAGCGCGTGCTGATCCCCTGGGAGCGCACGATCATCTACGAGGCCCACACCCGTGGCATCAGCATGCGCCACCCGGCGGTACCGGAAGAACTGCGCGGCACCTTCGCCGGCCTGGCCAATGACGAGTTGCTCAAGCACATCAAGGAATTGGGCGTTTCCAGCATCGAGCTGCTGCCGATTCACGCCTTCGTCAACGACCAGCACCTGCTGGACAAGGGCCTGAACAACTACTGGGGCTACAACAGCATCGCCTTCTTCGCCCCCCACCCGCGCTACCTGGCCAGCGGCAAGATCGCCGAATTCAAGGAAATGGTCGCGCACCTGCACGACGCCGGGCTGGAGGTGATCCTCGACGTGGTCTACAACCACACCGCCGAAGGCAACGAGCGCGGCCCGACGCTGTCGATGCGCGGTATCGACAACGCCTCCTACTACCGCCTGATGCCGGACGACAAGCGTTACTACATCAACGATTCCGGCACCGGCAACACCCTGGACCTAAGCCACCCCTGCGTGCTGCAGCTGGTCACCGACTCGCTGCGCTACTGGGCCGGCGAAATGCACGTGGACGGCTTCCGCTTTGACCTGGCGACCATCCTTGGCCGCTACCACGACGGCTACAGCGAACGCCACGGCTTCCTCGTCGCCTGCCGCCAGGACCCGATGCTGAGCCAGGTGAAGCTGATTGCCGAGCCCTGGGACTGCGGCCCGGGCGGCTACCAGGTGGGCAACTTCGCCCCGGGCTGGGCAGAGTGGAACGACCGCTTCCGCGACACCGTGCGCGCCTTCTGGAAAGGCGACGAAGGCCAACTGGCCGACTTTGCCTCGCGCATGACCGCCTCGGGGGACATGTTCAACAACCGTGGCCGGCGCCCCTATGCCTCGGTCAACTTCGTCACCGCCCACGACGGTTTCACCTTGCGCGACCTGGTGTCGTACAACCACAAGCACAACGAAGACAACGACGAGAACAACCAGGACGGCACCGATAACAACCTGTCGTGGAACTGCGGTGTCGAGGGGCCGACCGACGACCCAGCCGTGAATGCCCTGCGCATGCGCCAGATGCGCAACTATTTCGCAACCCTGCTGCTGGCCCAGGGCACGCCGATGATCGTCGCCGGTGACGAGTTCAGCCGCACCCAGCACGGCAACAACAATGCCTATTGCCAGGACAGCGAGATCGGCTGGGTGAACTGGGACCTGGACCAGGAAGGCGAAGAGCTGCTGGCCTTCGTCAAGCGCCTGACCCGCCTGCGCCTGGCCTACCCGGTATTGCGCCGCTCGCGCTTTCTGGTGGGCGACTACAATGAGGCGATCGGCGTCAAGGACGTGACCTGGCTGGCACCGGATGGCAACGAGATGAGCGTTGAGCAATGGGAAGACCCGCACGGGCGTTGCCTGGGCATGCTGATCGATGGCCGTGCCCAGGTCAGCGGCATTGCCCGGCCAGGCGCCGAGGCCACCGTGTTGCTGATCGTCAATGCCCACCATGACATCGTTCCGTTCGAGTTGCCGACCGTGCCCGAAGGGGATTACTGGAGCTGCCTGGTCGATACCGACCGGCCAGAGCTGCGCAAGGGGCAGCATCTGCAGTTCGACAGCACCTTTGAGGTGAAGGGGCGATCGTTGCTGCTGATGGTGTTGCAGCGTGATGAGGAGTGAACCTGAACCCGCTGGTATGTGTCCCTTGTGTAGGAGCGGCCTTGTGTCGCGATCGGGCCGCACAGCGGCCCCAGCTATTCTTGCCTTGGTGCTGACAAACGGGGCCGCTGCGCGGCCCGATCGCGACACAAGGCCGCTCCTACAAGGATCCGCGCAAACCCGTTGACCGAGGAGTAACCGTGAACCCCGAAGCCGGCAGTAAAGGTTTCGCCAGTGTCAACCAGGCCCCGGCCGTGAAGCGGCTGCAGGTGCTGACGGTGAATACCCACAAGGGCTTCACCGCCTTCAACCGGCGCTTCATCCTGCCGGAACTGCGCGAGGCGGTGCGCAGCACCCAGGCCGACATCGTCTTCCTCCAGGAAGTGCTCGGCAGCCACGACCGCCACGCCGCGCGCTACCCCGGCTGGCCGCAGACTTCGCAGTACGAGTTCCTCGCCGACAGCATGTGGAGCGACTTCGCCTACGGCCGCAACGCGGTCTACCCCGACGGCCACCACGGCAACGCGCTGCTGTCCAAATACCCGATCATCGAACATCGCAACCTCGACGTGTCGATCACCGGCCCCGAACGACGTGGCCTGCTGCACTGCATCCTCGATGTGCCCGGCCAGCACCAGGTGCATGCCATCTGCGTGCACCTGTCGTTACTGGAAAGCCATCGCCAGAAACAACTCCAACTGCTGCGCAAGCTGCTCGAGTCCTTGCCCGCCGAGGCCCCGGTGATCATCGCCGGCGATTTCAACGACTGGAAATCCCACGGCAACCGCACCCTGGGCCTGCAGCGTGACCTGCACGAGGCCTTCGAGCGCCACCATGGGCATCTGGCCCGCACCTATCCTGCGCGGCTGCCGCTGTTGCGCCTGGACCGCGTCTACCTGCGCAACGCCGAAAGCCATGGGCCGCGGATTCTGGGGCACAAACCTTGGTCGCACCTGTCGGACCACCTGCCGTTGTCGGTCGAAGTCAGGCTTAGCAATCATTCTTCATAGCCACGCCACGACAAATAGCGAACCCCGCTATACCTCGCAGACTTATCAAAAGAATCAACACGTTGAACAAAACCACGGATCCTGAACACTTCCTTCACACTTTCTTGACGCAAGCGGCGGCCTCTCCTTAGCTGAACATATCAAGCAGTAAAGATCTCGCGCCGGGCCTCTAGCTCGCGCCTTCGTGCGCGCTGGCGAAAGCCTGGCGTGCTGGTTTGGGTCGCCCACTGTTTTTGCCGTACAGCTCGTGACAACAGGCCAGGTCCTAGGGCTGTAACACAAAAACAAAGGAGATCCGCCATGAAAAGCACCTCGAACCTCTTGCGCTTCGACAGCATTTTCTACGCGGTTTCCACGTCGCTGCTTCTGGCAACCCCGGTGGAAACTATCGCGTATGAACTGCAGGACGACCCGGCCTCGCCCGGTTTCCTGCACCAGCCGGCAGTACCACAGCTGTCGCTCGACCCGGTCAGCGCCAGTGGCTTGAGTATCGGTACCTTGAATGCGTTCTCGCAGAAGATGAGCGAGCGCCACGGGCAGGCTGCACCGGACCTGGTCGCCAGCCAGTGGGCGCAGTTCTTCCCCACCACCGCGCGCGGTGGCGCGCAGCCCCCGGACCAGCTGGAGGCACCCAGCCAGCAACTGACGATCGGCCCGGACCTGTTCGTGCGTGAAACTGCAGCGGGCAATGTGCACCGCGCGGGGATCTTCGTGGGGCAAAACAACCTGCAGACCAGCTTCAACGGCATGCGCCGGCTGTTGGGCGACAAGCAACGCAACGCCGTGAACCTCAGCGGTGAAAGCCTGGGGGTTTACTGGAGCATGACCCATGAACAGGGCTGGCACCTGGATGCCGTGGCCATGGGTTCGCGCATCGACGTCAATGGCCGTGGCGAGAACGGCCAGCGACTGGACGACAGCGGCCACGCGATGACCTTCTCGCTGGAAGGCGGCATCCCCATCGGCCTGGGTGGCGGCTGGGTGATCGAGCCGCAGGCGCAGTTGATCAACCAGCAGTTCTTCCCCGGCAGCCGGGCGCAGGAAGAGACCTTGCAGGCCTTCGACAGCCAGCCGAGCTGGAGCGGCCGAGTCGGCGCCAGGCTGTCCGGGCGTTATGAAGTACGCGGCATGCCGATCGAACCCTATGTGCGGACCAACGTGTGGTATGACTTCAGCAATGCCGATGAGGTGAAGCTGGACCAGGTCGACAAGATCTCCAGCTCGCGCTACTCGACCACGGTGGAACTGGGGTTGGGGCTGGTGGCTCGGGTGACGCCCTCGGTAGCGCTGTTTGTCAGTGCCGATTACAGCAGTGACGTGGACGACAATGATCTGAACGGGTTGATTGGCAGCCTAGGGGTGCGGATGCGGTGGTAGGCAGGTTCGGCCCTTTCGCGGGTGAACCCGCTCCCACAAGGACCGCACAGGGTCTGAAGCTTGTGCAATACCTGTGGGAGCGGGTTTACCCGCGAAGAGGCCAGTACAAGCAACACATCAGGCTGGTTTCATTATCAGAACCCCAAGCGGCGGCAGGTTCAGGGCCAGCGACTGCGGCTGGCCATGGCTGGCAATCTCGTTACTCTCCACCACCCCCAGGTTGCCGACATTGGACCCGGCATACAGCTCTGCGTCACTGTTCAACAGCTCCTGCCAGCGCTCACCAAACGGCACGCCAATGCGATACCCCTCGCGCGGCACCGGGGTGAAGTTGGCCACCACCAGTACCGGCTCGCCACTGCTGCTCCAGCGCAGCCAGGCATACACGCTGTTCTGCGCATCGTCACCAATCAGCCACTGGAACCCCTGCGGCTGGCAATCCTGCTCGTGCAACGCCGGCACCTCGCGGTACAGGCGGTTGAGGTCGCCGACCAGGCGCTGTACGCCCTGGTGCTCAGGGTACTGCAGCAGGTACCAGTCCAGCTCGCCATCGTGGTCCCACTCGCGCCACTGGCCGAATTCGCAGCCCATGAACAGCAGCTTCTTGCCCGGATGCGCCCACATGAAGGTGAGGTAGGCACGCAGGTTGGCGAACTTCTGCCAGCGGTCGCCGGGCATCTTGTCGATCAGCGAATGCTTGCCGTGCACCACTTCGTCGTGGGAGATGGGCAGGATGAAGTGCTCGGAATAGGCATAGATCAGCCCGAAGCTCATCTCGTTGTGGTGATAGGTGCGGTGCACCGGGTCGTTCTGGATGTAATGCAAGGTGTCGTGCATCCAGCCCATGTTCCACTTGTAGGCAAAGCCCAGGCCGCCCTGTTGGGTCGGCTGGCTGACGCCGGGCCAGGCGGTGGATTCCTCGGCGATGATCAGCGCGCCCGGGGCCTCGTGGGCCGCCACGCCGTTGAGGTGGCGGATGAAGTCGATGGCCTCCAGGTTCTCGCGCCCGCCGTGGCGGTTGGGCACCCATTCGCCGGCCTTGCGCGAATAGTCGCGGTACAGCATCGAGGCCACTGCATCGACACGCAGGCCATCGATGTGGAAGTGCTTCAGCCAGTGCAGCGCCGAGGCCATCATGAAGCCGCGCACTTCGTTGCGGCCAAGGTTGTAGATCAACGTGTTCCAGTCCTGGTGGTAGCCCTCCAGGGGGTTGTCGTATTCGTACAGGGCGGTGCCGTCGAAACGCGCCAGGCCGTGTTCATCGGTGGGGAAATGCGCTGGCACCCAGTCGAGCAGCACGCCAATGCCGCCCTGGTGGCAGGCGTCGATGAAGGCGGCGAAGTCCTCGGCGCTGCCGTAGCGCGAGGTGGGCGCGAACAGCGACAGCGGCTGGTAGCCCCAGGAGCCGCCGAACGGGTGCTCCATGATCGGCAGCAGTTCGATATGGGTGAAGCCCAGCTCCTGAACGTAGGGCACCAGGCGCTCGGCCAGCTCGCGCCAGTTGTAATAGCGCCCGACCTCGCCCGCCTCGTCCAGTTCGCAGCGCCACGACCCCGGGTGCAGCTCGTAGATCGACAGCGGCGCGCTGTAGGCATGGCGCTGCGCGCGTTGCGCCATCCAGTCGTGGTCTTGCCAGTCGTGGCTGAGCGCCCCCGCTACCTTGGAGGCGGTGCTCGGCGGCAGTTCGGTGGCACGCGCCAGCGGGTCGGCCTTCAGGGGCAGTATGCCGTCCTTGCCCAGCACCTCGAACTTGTAGGTTTCGCCCACGCCCAGGCGCGGCACGAACAGCTCCCACACCCCGGCGCTGTGGCGCAGGCGCATGGGGTGGCGGCGGCCATCCCAGTTGTTGAAGTCACCCACCACCGACACCCGCCGCGCGTTCGGCGCCCACACCGAGAAACACACGCCGTCGACACCATCGACCTGGATAGGCTGGGCGCCGAAGCGCCCGGACAGGTCGCGGTGGTTGCCTTCGGCAAACAGGTACAGGTCCATGTCGCCCAGTTGCGGGCCGAAGCTGTAGGGGTCTTCGGTAATCTGCTCGCCACCGGCCCAGCCGATCTGCAGCAGGTACGGGTGTGCCTCATCGAGGTGCGCGGTGAACAGCCCCGGCAGGCTGCCCTGCTCCATTTCGGCGAGGATGCGCCCGTCATGCCGGGCCAGGATGCGCACATTCAGGGCATTGGGCAGGAAGGTGCGGACCACCTGCCCGCCCGCGCCGTCGCCATGGGGGCCGAGTACCGCAAATGGATCGGCGTGCTCGGCGCGGGCCAGGGCGTCGAGGTCCCGTTGCCGAAGGCCGCCGTTTTCACGCGTGGTTGCATTCATCTATGACTCTCCCCAGGTACTGATCAGTCCATGCAGGCCATGCAAAGGCACGGCCAGCCAGCTCGGACGGTTCTCGGCTTCGTATGTGATTTCGTAGGCAGCTTTTTCCAGGCAGAACAGCTCCAGTGCGGCACGCTCGCCCTCGGCCTGTTGCCAGGCGTGGGGCATGGCCGCGGTGGCCAGGCCATAGGCTTCGACAAAGGCATGCCGCGATTGGTGCAGGTACTGCCTGGCAACCCGTTGCCGGGCTTGGCGCGCCGGGTCGGAAAGGTCGACCGCAGACGCGCTGCGCAAGATCATGGCAGCAGCATAGTCGAAGGATCGCAGCACGCCGCTGACATCCTTGTACGGGCTGTGTCTTGCCCGACGCTCTTGCAGCGGCCGGGCCGGTTCACCTTCGAAATCGATGAGGTAGGCGTCGCCCTGCACCACCAACACCTGGCCCAGGTGCAGGTCGCCGTGCACGCGCATCAGCAGGCCGCCCTGGGCCTGGCGGGTCAGGTTGGCGATGTGCTGGGCCAGGCCGTCGCGCTGTTGCTGCAAGTCGTCGACCAGCGCCTGGCTTTCGCTGTCGAGGCTGTCGCGGTGCTGGGCCAGCAGGTCGAGGGCATGGGTGAGTTCGGCGCTGATCTGCGCACTCCAGCGTTCGCTGTCGTCGGCATCGCTCGGGCGCGGCTGAAAGGCCTCGTCATTGGTCGGTGCAGCCAGCAGCAGATGCATCTCGCCCAGGCGCTGGCCGAGCAAGGCGGCAAAGCCGGTGAGTTCGGCCAGTGCATCGGTGTGCGCATCGGCGTCGAGGCTGGAAGGTTCCATCTGGTCGCGGATGGCCCGCTCCAGGGTGTTCTGGGTCCAGGCCCAGGCGTCGCCCTGGTTGCTCAGGTAGCCCTGGGCGATCATCAGCAAGTGTGGCGCACCCTGCTCATCCACCCGGCTGACCCAGGCCAGCAGCGGCGAAATGTTGGCAAAGCCTGCGGCGGTCAGGTAGGCACTCATTTCCAGCTCTGGGTGCACACCCGGGTTGACCCGGCGAATCAGCTTGAGCACCACCTGGTCGCCGATCACCACCGAGCTGTTGGACTGCTCGGCGCTGAGGTAGCGCACGCTGCTTTCGTCGTTCAACGCCAGGCCCACCAGTTGCTGCGTGCTTTCGAAGCGCAGCTCGCCCTCGCCGTTGCCACAAGGCAGATGCATACCGCCCTCACAGGCACGCAGCACCGCGCGGATGAATGGCTCGAGGACGAAGGCGTCAGTGATCAGGCCAACCTGATGGGCACGACGCACCCGTGACAGGGCCAGCTGTTGTGGCAACGCGGTACTGATCTGCTCTTCGGGCAGCAGGCCGAACGGCAGTTGGTAGCGGTTGGCCACACCGTCGCTGAGCACTTCGATTTCACTAAGCAGCACCGGTGTGGTCGATGTGCCGAAACGCACGCCGTAGCACAGGCGCACCTGGTCGATCGGCCCTTCCTTGCCGGCGAACCAGCGCCGCTTGGGCAGGTACTGCGGCAGGATGGCGCTTTGCAGGGTATCGCTGGAGGGGGCCTCCAGCAGTTCTTCCAGGCGTTTGCGCAATACCAGTGTGGTCAATTCGGGTAACCCCTCGGTGGCCTGGATGTGCCAGCTGGGCATGCGATCGTGGCTGGCCAGCAGGAACCAGTAGAAGGCGTAGGGTGGCAAGGTCAGCAGGAACGGCAGTTGCCCGATTGGCGGGAAAGCGCTGCCGCCGAGCATCTCCACCGGTACTTTGTCGGCGTATTGTGACAATTCCAGTTCAGCCGCCTGGGCGGCGCGGGAAACGTTGGCCACGCACAGGATGACTTCGGTGTTGCCATCGGCGTCGGTGTACTCGCGCAAGTAGGCGAGGATGCGCCGGTTGTTCGGCGTGAGGGTGCGCAGGCTGCCGCGGCCGAAGGCCTTTTGCTGCTTGCGCACCGCCAGCATGCGCCGGGTCCAGTTCAGCAGCGAGTGCGGGTCGTTGGCCTGGGCTTCGACGTTGACGGTCTGGTAGCCGTACAGCGGGTCCATGATCGGCGGCAGCACCAGGCGCTGCGGGTCGGCGCGGGAGAAACCGCCGTTGCGGTCCGGCGACCATTGCATGGGCGTGCGCACACCGTCGCGGTCGCCCAGGTAGATGTTGTCGCCCATGCCCAGTTCGTCGCCGTAGTACAGGGTGGGCGTGCCGGGCATCGACAGCAGCAGGCTGGTGAGCAGTTCGATGCGCCGCCGGTCACGCTGCAGCAACGGCGCCAGGCGGCGGCGGATGCCCAGGTTGATGCGGGCGCGGCGGTCTTCGGCGTAGTAGTTCCACAGGTAGTCGCGCTCGCGGTCGGTGACCATTTCCAGGGTCAGCTCATCGTGGTTGCGCAGGAAGATCGCCCATTGGCAGTTGGCGGGGATTTCCGGGGTCTGGCGCAGGATGTCGGTGATCGGGAAGCGGTCTTCCATGGCCAGGGCCATGTACATGCGCGGCATCAACGGGAAGTGGAAGGCCATGTGGCATTCGTCGCCCTCGCCTTCGCCAAAGTACGGGCGGGTGTCCTCGGGCCATTGGTTGGCCTCGGCCAGCAGCATGCGGTCGGGGTAGTTGGCGTCGATTTCGGCGCGGATCGCCTTGAGCACGTCGTGGGTTTCGGCAAGGTTCTCGTTGTTGGTGCCATCGCGCTCGATCAGGTAGGGGATGGCGTCCAGGCGCAGGCCATCGACACCCAGGTCCAGCCAGAAGCGCATCACCCCGATCACAGCCTTGAGCACTTGCGGGTTGTCGAAGTTGAGGTCGGGCTGGTGCGAGTAGAAGCGGTGCCAGAAGTACTGGCCGGCGACCGGGTCCCAGGTCCAGTTGGACTTCTCGGTGTCGAGGAAGATGATGCGCGTGCCGTCGTACTTCTGGTCGTCATCCGACCACACGTAGAAGTCCCGTGCCTTGCTGCCGCGCTTGGCATGGCGGGCGCGCTGGAACCAGGGATGCTGGTCGCTGGTGTGGTTGATGACCAGCTCGGTGATTACCCGCAGGCCGCGTTTGTGCGCCTCGGCGATGAAGCGGCGGGCATCGGCCAGGTTGCCGTAGTCGGGGTGCACGGCCTTGTATTCGGCGATGTCGTAGCCGTCGTCGCGGCGTGGCGAGGGATAGAACGGCAGCAGCCACAGGGTGTTGACGCCCAGCTCGGCAATGTAGTCGAGCTTGCTGATCAGGCCGGCGAAATCGCCGATGCCGTCGTTGTTCGAATCGAAGAACGACTTGATGTGCAGCTGGTAGATGACGGCGTCCTTGTACCACAGCGGGTCGTCGATGAAGGCTGCCGGGCGGGAACGCTTGGCCATGTGCGACTCCTTTCAATTCCTGGTTGCTCTGGCCCTGATGCACAAGCAACTGACTTGACACGACCCCTGTGGGAGCGGGCGTGCCCGCGAACACCGGCGAAGCCGGTGCCATGCTCCGCGGCGCCTGCTTCGCGGGCACGCCCGCTCCCACAGGGGATGGCGTGTACCTGGCTAACGGGCCTTTTCGATGCGCCAGATACCGAACGGCAGATGCCAGGGTTCGATGCGCATCCATTGGGTCCTGCCGTACCACGACCAGCGATGGCCGTTCATCAGATCTTCACCCTGGGTTTCGGCGTTGTCATCCAGCCCCAGCTCCCACAGCGGCAGCTCGAAATGCGCCTCCTGGGCGTTGTGCGGGTCGAGGCTGATTGCCACCAGGATGTAGTTGTCGCGCTCGGGCGTGCGCTTGGCGAAGTACAGGATGTTGTCGTTCCAGCAGTTGAAGAACGCCACGCCCAGGTGGGTCTGCAAGGCGCGGTTCTGCCGGCGGATACGGTTGAGCTGGGCGATCTCGGCAATGATGTTGCCGGGCTGGCTGAAGTCGCGTGGGCGAATTTCGTACTTCTCCGAATCCAGGTACTCCTCCTTGCCCGGCAGCGGTGTGCCTTCGCACAGTTCGAAGCCCGAGTACATGCCCCACAGCCCCGAACCCATGGTGGCCAGCGCCGCGCGGATGAGGAAGCCGGCACGGCCGGAGGTGTGCAGGAAGTACGGGTTGATGTCGGGGGTGTTGACGAAGAAGTTGGGCCGGTAGCACTGGCTCCATGGCGGCTGGTTGAGCTGCTCGAAGTACTCGCGCAGTTCCTGTTTGTGGTTGCGCCAGGTGAAGTAGGTATAGCTCTGCGCGTAACCGACCTTGCCCAGGCGGGCCATCATCGCCGGCTTGGTGAAGGCTTCGGCGAGGAAGATGACCTCGGGGTGCCGGCTGCGCACATTGGCGATCAGCCATTGCCAGAACGGCAGTGGCTTGGTGTGCGGGTTGTCGACGCGGAAGGTTTTCACCCCCTCCTCGACCCAGCCGACCACCACGTCGCGCAAGGCCAGCCACAACGAGGGCACGGCCTCGGGTGCATAGAAATCGACGTTGACGATGTCCTGGTACTTCTTCGGTGGGTTCTCGGCATAGCGGATGGTGCCGTCCGGTCGCCAGCTGAACCAGCCGGGGTGCTGCTTGAGCCAGGGGTGGTCCTGGGAGCACTGGATGGCGAAGTCGAGGGCGATTTCCAGGCCATGCTCGGCCGCTGCGGCCACCAGGCGGCGGAAGTCGTCGCGGCTGCCCAGCTGCGGGTGAATCGCCTCGTGGCCGCCTTCCGCGCTGCCGATGGCATACGGGCTGCCCGGGTCGCCGGGCTCTGCCGTGAGGGCATTATTGCGGCCCTTGCGGTGCTGCATGCCGATGGGGTGGATGGGCGGGAAGTACAGCACGTCGAAGCCCATGTCGCGGATCATCGGCAGGCGCTCGTGCACATCATTGAAGGTACCGTGGCGCTCGGGGCTGTCGGTGATCGAGCGCGGGAACAGCTCGTACCAGCTGGCGAACTGCGCGGCCGGGCGGTCGACATCGACGGGGAATTCACGGCTGCGGGCCAGGTAGCTGCGGTGTTCGGCATCGCTCATCAGGCGGGCGGTGGCGGGGTCGAGAAACAGCGCCACCTGGTCATCGGCATTCAGCGTGGGCAGGCGCTGCTGCAAGGCCTGGAGCTCCTCGCGCAAGGCACCGTTGCACAGCTCGATGCCCTTGCCCAGCATCAATCGGCCTTCTTCCAGCTCCAGACGGACCTCGACACCGGCGTGGTACTTCTTCTCCAGGTCGTGGCAATAGGTAGCGAACGGGTCGATCCAGGCCTCGATGCTGAACAGGTGCGGGCCCAGTTCGGTGGGGGTGAACTCGGCCAGCCACAGGTCGTTGCCCGGCGAGTGCATGGGTATGCAATGCCAGCGCCGGCTGTGGGCCTGGCGCCAGTTGAGCATCACCGCCAGGCGGTCGTGGCCGTCGCTGTAGACCTTGCTGCTGACCGCCACCGGTTGGCCGCTGATGGCCTTGGCGGCGAAGGTGCCGGCTTCGAGCACGGGTTGGGTGTCTTCGATCACGATGCGCGGCGCCAGCAGCGCCTGGGACAGGCTGATGGCCTGGTCCGGGTGATCGTTGGCCATGGGCACGCTTTCGAAGGGCTCGTTTCGTGACATCGGACCTTGCTCCCTCAGGCTGGTGGCGGTAAGGGTTCAGAGCCGGGCACAGGCGTGGGGTTCAAAAAAATTGAGCGAACGGCAGCTGCCAGGGGTCGAAGCCTGCAGCACCTCTTCAATTACCCAAGCGAGGTCAGGCCATGAACATTCCCATTCCACCGGAGACTCCCGATCCCAACATCGACGACCCGAGCCTGCCGCCGCCCGTGCCGGAGGAAGACCCGGACGAGCTGCCGATCAAGCCGACCGTGCCGCCGACGGTGGGTGACCCGCCGAGCCAGGAACCACCGGTGAAGGCTTAAGGGTAGACCAGGATCGACATAGGCAGGACCGGCCCTTTCGCGGGTGAACCCGCTCCCACAGGTACAGCGCCGCGTTCGAGGTCGGCGCGGTCCCTGTGGGAGCGGGTTCACCCGCGAAAGGGCCGGCAGCATCAATGCATCAACCAGCAGTTGAAGCCGATATCTCCGCCACACTGATCTCCCGCATGCGGAACTTCTGCACCTTGCCGGTCACCGTCATCGGGTACTCGTCGACAAAGCGGATATGCCGCGGCACCTTGAAGTGGGCAATGCGCGCCTTGCACCAGCCCTGCAGTTCCTCGACCGTGGCACTGTGCCCCGGGTGCAGCTTGATCCAGGCGACGATCTCCTCGCCATAACGGCTGCACGGGATGCCGATCACCTGCGCATCAGCTACCGCCGGGTGGGTGTAGAAGAACTCTTCCAGTTCACGCGGGTAGATGTTCTCGCCGCCGCGAATGATCATGTCCTTGTTGCGCCCGACAATGCGCACGTAGCCGTGCTCGTCCATCACCGCCAGGTCGCCCGAATGCATCCAGCCGGCTGGGTCGATGGCATCTGCCGTGGCCTGGGGGTTGTCCCAGTAGCCGAGCATCACGCTGTAGCCGCGGGTGCACAGCTCGCCGATCTCGCCGCGCGGGACGATGCAGCCGTCTGCGTCCACCAGCTTGTTCTCCAGCTGCGGCTGGGTGCGGCCGACGGTGGTCACGCGCAGCTCCAGGTCGTCGTCCGGGCCGGTCTGCAGCGACACCGGGCTGGTTTCGGTCATGCCGTAGGCGATCTGCACTTCGGCCATGTGCATCTGGTCGATGACCCGGCGCATCACCTCGATCGGGCAGGTGGCGCCGGCCATGATGCCGCTGCGCAGGGTCGACAGGTCCATTTGCGCGCGCGCGGGGTGGTCGAGCATGGCGATGAACATGGTTGGTACGCCATAGAGAATGCTGGCGCGCTCTTCGGCCACGGCGCGCAGGGTGAGCTCGGCGTCGAAGGCGTCGTTGGGGTAGATCATGGTGCTGCCGTGGGTGATGCAGCCGAGGTTGGCCATGACCATGCCGAAGCAGTGGTACAGCGGCACCGGGATCACCATGCGGTCGCGTGCGGTCAGGCCCAGGCTTTCGCCGACCATGAAGCCGTTGTTGAGGATGTTGTAGTGGCTGAGCGTGGCGCCCTTCGGTGCGCCGGTGGTGCCGGAGGTGTACTGGATGTTCACCGGCTGGTCGAACTGCAGGCTTTGCTGGCGCTTCGCGTAAGCCTCGACGCAGGTCTGCCCTGCCCGCGCGGCCAGCGCTTGCCAAGGCAGGAAGCCTGCCGGCGGGTTGGCGGCCAGGCTGACCACACCGCGCAGGTCGGGCAGGCGTTCACTGGCCATTTCACCGGGGGTGGCGCTGGCCAGCTCCGGCGCCAGCTCCTGGACCATGGCGTGGTAGTCAGACGTCTTGAAGGCATCGGCACACACCAGCCAGCGGCAACCGGACTGGCGCAGCACGTATTCCAGCTCGCCCACGCGGTAGGCCGGGTTGATGTTGACCAGAATCGCGCCGACCTTGGCGCTGGCCAACTGCAGGATGCACCACTGGGCGCAGTTGGGCGACCAGATGCCGACCCGATCGCCGGTGTTCACGCCCAGGGTCATCAGGGCACGAGCATGCACCTCGACCTGCTCGGCCAACTGCCGCCAGCTGTAGCGCAGGCCCTGATGGTGCGACACCAGGGCCTCGCCGTCGGCACAACGGGCCACGGTGGCGTCGAAGGCCTGGCCGATGGTCTGGGTCAGCAAGGCTTGGTCCTGGCGACCGCGGGTATAGCTTGGTTGACTCATGGGTGTCCCTTCTTGTGGTTGTTCTGGGCACGACTGAAGCAAGCGGGAATACTCTGGCGCAGATTTACGTTTACGTAAAGGTGATGAGTCGATTGACAGTAAGCGCATGCAGGTTTACGTTAACGTAAAGGTGAAAACGACATCGGGTTTGTCGGCGCACCACCGACCCTGTGGGAGCGGGTGGATAGCCCTTGAGCTACGGTGTTACCCAATTTCAAGAACAAGAAGGTGCCCCCAGCATGCATTACCCCACCCTGAACTTCGCCCTGGGCGAAACCATCGACATGCTCCGCGACCAGGTGCGCACCTTCGTCGCCGCCGAACTGGCCCCGCGCGCCGCGCAAATCGACCACGACAACCTGTTCCCGGCCGACATGTGGCGCAAGTTCGGCGACATGGGCCTGCTGGGCATCACCGTGCCGGAAGAATACGGCGGTGCCGGCCTGGGCTACCTGGCCCACGTGGTGTCGATGGAAGAAATCAGCCGTGGCTCGGCCTCGGTGGCCCTGTCCTACGGTGCCCACTCCAACCTCTGCGTCAACCAGATCAACCGCAACGGCAGCCACGAGCAGAAGCTCAAGTACCTGCCCAAGCTGATCAGCGGCGAGCACATCGGCGCCCTGGCCATGAGCGAGCCCAACGCCGGTTCCGACGTGGTGTCGATGAAGCTGCGCGCGGAAAAGCGCGGCGACCACTACGTGCTCAACGGCAGCAAGACCTGGATCACCAACGGCCCGGACGCCAACACCTACGTGATCTACGCCAAGACCGACCTGGAAAAGGGCGCGCACGGCATCACCGCGTTCATCGTCGAGCGTGACTGGAAAGGCTTCAGCCGCAGCAACAAGTTCGACAAGCTGGGCATGCGTGGTTCCAACACCTGCGAGCTGTTCTTCGACGGCGTCGAAGTACCGGAAGAAAACATCCTCGGCCAGCTCAATGGTGGCGTGCGGGTGCTGATGAGCGGCCTGGACTACGAGCGGGTGGTACTGTCCGGCGGCCCGACCGGCATCATGCAAAGCTGCATGGACCTGGTGGTGCCCTACATTCACGACCGCAAGCAGTTCGGCCAGAGCATCGGCGAGTTCCAGCTGATCCAGGGCAAGATCGCCGACATGTACACCCAGCTCAACGCCAGCCGCGCCTACCTGTATGCCGTGGCCCAGGCCTGCGACCGTGGCGAGACCACCCGCAAGGACGCCGCCGGGGTGATCCTGTACACCGCCGAGCGCGCCACGCAAATGGCCCTGGAGGCGATCCAGATTCTCGGCGGCAACGGCTATATCAACGAATTCCCGGCAGGCCGCCTGCTGCGCGACGCCAAGCTGTACGAGATCGGTGCCGGCACCAGCGAAATCCGCCGGATGCTGATCGGCCGCGAACTGTTCAACGAAACCCGCTGAGCACAAGGGACGGGCGCACATGGCTACCTTGCACACCCAGATCAACCCGCGTTCGGCGGAGTTCGCCGGCAACAGCGCGGCCATGCTCGAACAGGTCCAGGCCCTGCGCGGCCTGCTCGCCCAAGTGGCCCAGGGCGGTGGGCCCAAGGCTCAGGAGCGGCACACTTCGCGTGGCAAGCTGCTGCCGCGCGAGCGTATCGACCGCCTGCTGGACCCGGGCTCGCCGTTCCTCGAAATCGGCCAACTGGCTGCCCATGAGGTATATGGCGAAGACGTGCCCGCTGCGGGCGTGATCGCCGGCATCGGCCGCGTCGAAGGCGTGGAATGCATGATCGTGGCCAACGACGCCACGGTCAAAGGCGGTTCCTACTACCCGCTGACGGTGAAGAAGCACCTGCGTGCGCAGACCATCGCCCTGCAGAACCGCCTGCCGTGCATCTACCTGGTGGACTCCGGCGGCGCCAACCTGCCACGCCAGGACGAAGTGTTCCCCGACCGCGAACACTTCGGGCGGATCTTCTTCAACCAGGCCAACATGAGCGCACTGGGCATTCCGCAGATTGCCGTGGTGATGGGCTCGTGCACTGCCGGCGGTGCCTACGTGCCCGCGATGGCCGACGAAGCGATCATGGTGCGCCAGCAAGCGACCATCTTCCTCGCCGGCCCCCCGCTGGTAAAGGCCGCCACCGGTGAAGTGGTGAGCGCCGAAGACCTCGGCGGCGCCGATGTGCACTGCCGCACCAGCGGCGTGGCCGACCACTATGCCGACAACGACGAACACGCCCTGGCCCTGGCCCGACGCAGCGTGGCCAACCTCAACTGGCACAAGCTGGGCAAGCTGCAGCGCCTGGCCCCGGTGGCACCGCTGTATGCCGCCGATGAGCTGTATGGCGTGGTGCCGGCCGATGCCAAGCAACCGTTCGACGTGCGCGAGGTGATCGCGCGCCTGGTCGACGGCTCGGTGTTCGACGAGTTCAAGGCGCTGTTCGGTACCACCCTGGTGTGCGGCTTCGCCCACCTGCACGGCTACCCGGTGGCGATCCTCGCCAACAACGGCATCCTGTTCGCCGAGGCCGCGCAAAAAGGCGCGCACTTCATCGAACTGGCCTGCCAGCGCGGCATCCCGCTGCTGTTCCTGCAGAACATCACCGGCTTCATGGTCGGCAAGAAGTACGAAGAAGGCGGCATCGCCAAGCACGGCGCCAAGCTGGTCACTGCCGTGGCCTGCGCCCAGGTGCCAAAGTTCACGGTGATCATCGGCGGCAGCTTCGGCGCCGGCAACTACGGCATGTGCGGCCGTGCCTACGACCCGCGCTTCCTGTGGATGTGGCCCAACGCGCGGATTGGCGTGATGGGGGCCGAACAGGCCGCCGGCGTGCTGGCCCAGGTCAAGCGCGAACAGAGCGAGCGCAGTGGCCACCCGTTCAGCGCCGAAGACGAAGCCCGGCTCAAGCAGCCGATCCTCGACCAGTACGAGCACCAGGGCCACCCCTACTACTCCAGCGCCCGCCTGTGGGACGACGGTGTCATCGACCCGGCACAGACCCGCGACGTGCTCGGCCTGGCGTTGTCCGCCGCGCTGAACGCACCGATCGAACAGAGCCGCTTCGGCATTTTCCGGATGTGACCCATGAGCGATTTCAGCACCCTCGAAGTGATCCGCGACCCGCGCGGCTTCGCCACCCTGTGGCTGAGCCGCGAGGACAAGAACAACGCGTTCAACGCCTTGATGATCCGCGAACTGATCATAGCCCTCGACCAGTTGGCGGAGGACGCCAGCCTGCGCTTCGTGCTGCTGCGCGGCCGCGGCCGGCACTTCAGCGCCGGCGCCGACCTGGCCTGGATGCAGCAGTCGGCGCAGCTGGACTTCAACACCAACCTGGATGATGCCCGCGAGCTGGGCGAGCTGATGTACGCCCTGCACCGCCTCAAGGCGCCGACCCTGGCCGTGGTGCAAGGCGCGGCCTTTGGTGGCGCGCTGGGCCTGATCAGCTGCTGCGACATGGCCATCGGCGCCGAAGACGCCCAGCTGTGCCTGTCGGAAGTACGCATCGGCCTGGCCCCGGCAGTGATCAGCCCGTTCGTGGTCAAGGCCATCGGCGAGCGTGCCGCGCGCCGCTATGCCCTCACCGCCGAGCGTTTCAGCGGCGTGCGGGCCCGCGAGCTGGGCCTGCTGGCCGAGGTCTACCCGGCCAGCGAACTGGACGCCCAGGTCGAAGCCTGGGTGAGCAACCTGCTGCAAAACAGCCCGCAAGCACTGCGCGCCACCAAGGACCTGCTGCGTGAAGTGGACGACGGTGAACTCAGCCCGGCCCTGCGCCGCTACTGCGAAAACACCATCGCCCGCATCCGCGTCAGCGCCGAAGGCCAGGAGGGCCTGCGCGCCTTCCTGGAAAAACGCCGCCCCGCCTGGCAAACCGACGACAAGAAGGAGCCGCGCCCATGAGCCGCCCCGCTTTGACCACCCTGCTGGTCGCCAACCGCGGCGAAATCGCCTGCCGGGTGATGCGCACCGCCAAGGCCATGGGCCTGACTACCGTGGCCGTGCACAGCGCCACCGACCGTGATGCCCGGCACAGCCGCGAAGCCGATATCCGCGTCGACCTCGGCGGCACCAAGGCTGCCGAAAGCTACCTGCTGGTCGACAAGCTGCTGGCCGCAGCCAAGGCCAGCGGCGCCCAGGCCATCCACCCGGGCTATGGCTTCCTGTCCGAAAACGCAGGCTTTGCCCGTGCCATCGAAGAGGCCGGGTTGATCTTCCTCGGCCCACCGGCCAGCGCCATCGACGCCATGGGCAGCAAGTCGGCGGCCAAGGCACTGATGGAAGCCGCTGGCGTGCCACTGGTGCCGGGCTACCACGGCGAAGCCCAGGACCTGGACACCTTCCGCGCCGCCGCCGAACGCATCGGCTACCCGGTGCTGCTCAAGGCCAGCGCCGGCGGCGGTGGCAAGGGCATGAAAGTGGTCGAGGAAGAAAGCCAGCTGGCCGACGCCCTGGCCTCGGCCCAGCGTGAGGCACAGTCGTCGTTCGGCGATGCGCGCATGCTGGTGGAAAAGTACGTGCTCAAGCCGCGCCATGTGGAAATCCAGGTATTCGCCGACCAGCACGGCAACTGCCTGTACCTCAACGAGCGTGACTGTTCGATCCAGCGCCGCCACCAGAAGGTGGTGGAAGAAGCCCCTGCGCCAGGCCTGTCGGCCGAATTGCGCCGGGCCATGGGTGAAGCGGCGGTACGCGCGGCCCAGGCCATCGGCTACGTGGGCGCCGGCACCGTGGAGTTCCTGCTAGATGCCCGTGGCGAGTTCTTCTTCATGGAGATGAACACCCGCCTGCAGGTGGAGCACCCGGTCACCGAGGCAATTACCGGGCTCGACCTGGTGGCCTGGCAGATTCGCGTGGCCTGCGGCGAGGCCCTGCCGATCACCCAGGAACAGGTGCCGCTGATCGGCCATGCCATCGAAGTGCGCCTGTATGCCGAGGACCCGGCCAACGAATTCCTGCCCGCGACCGGCAAGCTGGCGCTGTACCGCGAGTCGGCAGCCGGCGAAGGGCGACGGGTGGACAGCGGGGTCAGCGAAGGTGATGTGGTGTCGCCGTTCTACGACCCGATGCTGGGCAAGCTGATCGCCTGGGGCGAAGACCGCGAGCAGGCGCGCCTGCGCTTGCTGGCCATGCTCGACGAGTTTGCCATTGGCGGGTTGAAGACCAACATCGCCTTCCTGCGGCGCATTCTCGCCCACCCGGCGTTTGCTGCAGCGGAGTTGGATACTGGCTTCATTCCGCGTCACCAGGAGGTTTTGCTGCCCGCGCCTCGAGCGCTGCCGGCAGGCTTCTGGGAAGCCGCGGCCGAGGCCTGGTTGCAGGGCCAGGCCGTACACCAGCGAGAGGACGACCGCAGTTCGCCGTGGGCCGAGCGCAACGGCCTGCGCCTGGGCCTGCCGGCGCGCAGCAGCCTGCACCTGGCGAGTGGTGGGCAGGACCAGGCGGTTGCCCTGGAACGCAGCGCTGCGTCTACCTGGCAGTTGCTGGGCGAGCAATTGGTGCATGACCAGGCTGGCGTGCGACGCCAGCATCTGGCGATTCGCCGCGGTGGCACGTTGTACTTGCAGTGGGATGGCGAGATGCATGCCATCGAAGCCTTCGACCCGATTGCCGAGGCCGAGGCCAGCCACAGCCACCAGGGCGGCCTGGGCGCGCCCATGAACGGCAGCATCGTGCGGGTGCTGGTGGAGCCTGGGCAGGTGGTGGAAGCAGGTACGGCGCTGGTAGTGCTGGAGGCCATGAAGATGGAGCACAGCATTCGCGCGCCGCATGGCGGCACGGTGAAGGCGTTGTTCTGCCAGGAAGGGGATATGGTCAGCGAAGGGACGGTGCTGGTCGAACTGGCGGAGTAAGACTCCTGGGGGGCCGCTTTGCGGCCCTTTCGCGACACAAGGCCGCTCCTACAGGTACGGTGCATGCCCTGAGGTTGGTGCGGTACTTGTGGGAGCGGCCTTGTGTCGCGAAAGGGCTGCGCAGCAGCCCCGGCAATCTAGAAGGAGCCATGCACTCGCACGACCACACCCAAAAACTCGCAGCCTTCCTCACACAGGACTGTCGGATAGCGCGTATTCAGCGGATTGAGCATCCTGTCTCCGCCCTCCTCGACCAACTGCCGCAACACTGCCGGCCGCCCGGGCTGCCGCGCAATCACCAACCGACCGGGCTCTGCCGGAAGGCCAGTATCCACCAGCACACGCATACCCACAGGCACGCTCCTGCCATTGGCGGCATTCATCGAGTCGTTTTCCACCATCAGCCAGAAGGCATTGCCGGCGGGCATATAGTCCGTCTGTTCATGGGATTTGCTCGCCTCAGGCAAAGGCCCCTGCAAATCGGCCCAGCTCAGCACGGGGAAACGATAGCTCGCACTACCCCCTGAGGCTTCAGACGCAATGCCACGCTCGACCACCATGACTTGGGCCTCAAGAGACACCAACCCAAGCTTCTCGAGCTTTTCGTTGATGGTCTCCAGTGTCGGCCGCCGTGTACCGCGCAACCAATGCCCTACGCCGCCCGGTGTCATCCCCAGGCGTTCGGCCAGCTTGAGCTGGCTGAGGTTGTGTTCACGCTTGTAGCGCTTGAGAAATGCGATCCAGTTTTCCATGAGCGGATACTGCGGCTCCAAGACTTGCGCCATCCCTGTAGGAGCGGCCTTGTGTCGCGAAAGGGCTGCGCAGCAGCCCCGGCAATCTAGAAGGAGCCATGCACTCGCACGACCACCCCCAGAAACTCGCAACCATCCTCACACAGCAGCGCCGGGTAGTTGCTGTTGAGTGCCTTCAGGTACCGTTGCCCACCTTCCTCCGCCAGCTCACGGAAAATCGCCGGTTTGCCCGGCTGACGAGCGATAACCAGACGCCCTGGCTCGGCATCTACCCCAGGGTCCACCAACATCCGCATGCCCTGCGGCACACTGCGGCCACTGGCGGCACTCATCGCATCATTCTCGACAGTCAGCCAGAACGCCTTGCCTTGGGCCAGATAGTCCGTCTGCTCGAACACACCTGGCTCCGCCCCATCTGCGATACCTAGCTCATCCCAGCCCAGCACCGGGTAGCGGAAGCACACGATGTATTGCATGAGGTCCAGGTCATCATCGGAGTCATCGACCTCGTAAATGCCACGCTCCTCGCCAACCTGACCAACAATGCGCAACTGTAGGCTGACGTTGTAATGGGGCATGCCAATCTCGACGAATGTGCGATTCATCGACTCGATCTTCGGCTGACGCCGCTTGTTCACCCAATGCCCCACGCTGCCTTGAGACACGCCAACGCGCTCGGCAAGCTGCTCTTGAGTAAGCCCTAGCTCCTCCATCCGGTCACGGACGAGGGCAATCCATTTATCCATATTCATCGCTGGCACGATACGGACTGCCTTCTAGCGCTCAATAAACATTCAGTATTATTTATCGGAAAGCACAAAAATACTTTAGGTATTAGTATCGACCTGAACCCTTTCCCTACTGGTGTTAGCAGGTATCAGGATGAAACCACCGAAAAACGACGAAACAGATCTCGACAGCGAAGCCGCCCGCCGCGCCCTCGACTACTACCTCAACCCCAACCCGCCGCGCCCCACCCTGGACAACAGGATCTGGACCCTGCACGAGGGTGTAACCGGCGACCAGGCCCAGGAACACGCCATCGCCCTGCTGCGCTGCGCCGCCGCCACCGCGCAGGAAACCGCCACCCACCAGCACGGCAGCCAGCGCGAACTGACCTTTGCCCTGATGCACATGATGGACATGGCGCGCGCACTGCTCGAGCACAAACGCACCGTGGAATCGGGTTTGTAAACAAGAAAGAAGGGAGAGAACGTGATGGCCGGGTAACGGCGAAGGCCCCGATTGCCGGGACAAGGAAGCGCACCGGTAAACTTTTTACCGGATTAGCGAAAATTCATTTGACTGGCAAATGATAACGATTATTATTGCACTCAGCTGATCGCGAGATCTGCTGGATAACCTGGAGCTTAGGTCGCTCTCAGATTATCTCCTCATCAGGCTAATCACGGTTTTTGACCCAGCTTTTTGCTGGGTCTTTTTTTTGGCTCTTCAGGCTAATGAAGATCGTGATGGCGCGCATGATAGCAAAGGTGTTTCAGGGCGTGAACGCTCATTACAAAACTTTGCGGAATCAGCACTTGAGAATCAATCTCGTTTCACCTACGCTGATCACGCATCACGGAAGATGCCCCCATCCCTCCCCCTCCATAGAGCAAGGAGCTGTCCATGACCCGTCTGCTGCTGCCCCTTGAGCACCCAACCCCTGCTGCCGAACATCATGCCGACGACGCCTTGCTGCACGCCCTGAAACGCCTGCCACGGCGTGTGCAACAAGTATTCCTGCTCAACCGCCTCGACCAACTGGACTTCGCCAGCATCGCCGCCCGCCTCGACCTGCCATTGGCGAGCATCGAGCGGCACATGGACCAGGCACTGCAGGCCGGTCGCTCGCGCCGGGATGTGCTGGCGAGTGTTGCCGGGCAATGGTATGTGCGCTTGCAGAGCCCACAGGTGACGGCGTGCGAGCGGATCGATTTTCGCCGTTGGCTGGATGCGGACATGGCGAACTTGCAGGCGTTTCATGACACGGAACTGCACTGGCGCAGCCTGCTGGCACCGGCACGGCAGCTGGGCCAGGATGGTTGGTACCGGCAAGGTCGGGCGGCACTGTCGTTGGGCGGCTGTTCGGTTGCGGTCGGGCTTGGCGTGGCGGCGTTGGTGCTGTTTGGTTTCTGGGCCTGATCAACACCTGCGCTACACCGTTATCGTTTTCACCGCGGATGGCTCGTTTGTTACTTCCGATAGAGTTGTAGGGCTTTTCCCTTGTCACTTATTACCGTTGAGTTCTGGTGCTATCCAGCCTTCTGCTGACTTGATAGCCGGCCCCTACCGCAGTTCATCTGTTGTGCAAACTGCTCTCAGTAGTTGAAATCATGACCGAGCTGGCCCTGCACCCATTCAAGGAATTGTCGAACCCTGGGGGTTTCAGCATGGCCTCGCGGAAATACCAGGTGGTGGGCACTGACGGGCGTCGCCAAGTCTTCCGCAAATACCGGTACCAACTCGCCCCGGGCGATATAGTCCTGCGCCAGCAGGGAACTCTCCAAGGCCAACCCATACCCATGGCTGGCGGCCTCCAGGCTCATGTAGGAGCGATCGAAGCTCAGGGCGTAGGGGGTTTGTGGCAACGCCACGCCTTGCTGGGCGAACCATTGGGGCCATTGCACCAATGCGGCTTCCGACAGGATCAGGTTCTGCCCCAGCAAATCGCCCGGCTGCTTGATAGGCGTACGCTCGAGAAGCTGTGGCGAGGCCAGCACAGTTGCACGCTCATGCCGGATGGTGCGCACTTCCAGGCTGGGCCAGTTGGGGTAGCCATGGCGGATATCCAGATCGATCTGATGGCGGCCGAAGTGCAGCGACTCGTAGGAGCACGACAGGTTGATCTGGATCTGCGGATGACTGTTCCGAAAATGGTCCAGGCGCGGCAGCAACCAGAGCAGGCCAAAGCTAGGCGCGGAATGAAGCCGCAAGCAATCGAAGCCCACCGAGTTGCCGGCGCGCTCGGTGGCCGTAGCCAGGCTTTGCAATATGCCTGACACCTCGCGCAGGTACTGCTCTCCGGCCGGGGTCAATGCAACACCGCGCGCCTCGCGAATGAACAATGGACGACCGATCAAGGCTTCCAGATTAGCGATCTGGTGGCTCACCGCAGAGGGCGTGAGGTTCAACTGCTCTGCGGCCCGTGCAACGTTGCCGAAGCGAGCGACTTGCTCGAAGGCCTGAATTGCTTTCAGGGAAGGGATCTGAGGCGATTTTCTGAGGATGTCCAGGCTCATGACCATTTCCTGACAGATTCGAAGCGATACCAAGGCTTTTACCTTCCTGTAAGCCCCAGGCACAAGTCGAGGGCTGAATTTTTTTCAGCACCGGGTGAAAGAGGCAGCGTTGCTCGGGGTGCTGTCCCGGACGAAGCTGTGCCTATCGGTTCTGCCGGAACCGCCGCTCACAACAACAACCATCTGGAGCACCTTCGATGCTGTTAACAGGAAAATTTGCCGTGATCACTGGCGCGGCCTCTGCCCGCGGCATCGGCCGCGCAACAGCCCAGGCGTTTGCCGCTCAGGGCGCCAAAGTCGCGATCCTGGACCTGGACGCCTCTGCCGCAACCGAGGCTGCCGCTTCACTGGGCGAAGGCCACCTCGGCGTGGCTGCCAACGTTGCCGATGAAGCACAAGTGCGTGATGCCATCGCTCAAGTGCTCGCGCAATTCGGCCGGATCGACGTGCTGGTAAACAACGCCGGCATCACTCAACCGGTGAAAACCCTGGAAATCACAGGGGCTGACTATGACCGGATTCTCAACGTGAACCTTCGTGGCACCTTGCTGATGTCCCAGGCGGTGATCCCAACCATGCGGGCGCAACGCGCTGGCAGCATCATCTGCATGTCTTCTGTGTCTGCCCAGCGTGGTGGCGGCATCTTCGGTGGCCCTCACTACAGCGCGGCGAAGGCTGGCGTGCTTGGATTGGGCAAGGCGATGGCCCGTGAACTGGGACCGGACAATATTCGCGTCAACTCGATCACACCAGGCCTGATTCACACTGACATCACCGGTGGCCTCATGCAGGATGAGCGCCGTCACGCCATCATCGAAGGCATCCCGCTGGGCCGCCTGGGTGAGGCGCGCGATGTCGCCAATGCAGCTTTGTTCCTGGCCAGTGACCTGTCCAGCTACATGACGGGCATTACCCTGGATGTCAACGGCGGGATGCTGATCCACTGAGCACCCGGTGCATCGTGACCTGCACCCGAGCCCGGCGCAGGCCACGCGTTCGATAACAACAAGAGATCAGAACGAATGACCACATTAGCGCTCGATGCGGTATCCGCCGCGCGCAGCAGTGCCTACCGTAAAACGGCCTGGCGACTGATGCCTTTTCTCATGCTCTGCTACCTGTGCGCCTATCTGGACAGGGTCAATGTCGGCTTTGCGAAGCTGCAGATGATGGACGACCTGGCCCTTTCCGAAGCGGTCTACGGACTGGGCGCCGGCATGTTCTTCATTGGCTATTTTCTCTGCGAGGTGCCCAGCAACATCATTCTGCACAAAGTGGGCGCTCGACGCTGGATCGCTCGCATCATGATCACCTGGGGCATCATCTCGGCGATGTTCGCCCTGGTGGAGACAGCCTGGCAATTCTATACCCTGCGGTTTTTGCTGGGGATCGCCGAAGCAGGCCTGGCACCAGGGCTTCTGCTGTACCTGACCTATTGGTTCCCGTCTTACCGCCGGGCAAAGATGACCGCGCTGTGGTTCATCGCGATTCCGCTCTCGGGCATGGTCGGTGGCCCCTTGTCGGGTTGGATCATGGAGCGCTTTGCCGGCGTTCACGGCTGGGCGGGCTGGCAGTGGATGTTCCTGCTCGAAGCCATCCCAACGGTACTGGTGGGCGTTCTGGTGCTGAGCTACCTGAAGGATGGCGTCGATCAGGCTCACTGGTTGAGCGACGAAGAAAAAGGCCTGGTGCGCAAGGAACTGGCTGAAGACGAGCAACACAAGGTAAACCACGGCTCGGTGGCCGACTTCATCCGCGACCGTCGGCTCTGGTTGCTGGCGGGCATCTACTTCTGCGTAGTGATGGGCCAGTACGCAATCACGTTCTGGCTACCCACACTGGTACGTAATGCCGGCGTCAGCGAACCTTTGCACATCGGCCTGCTGACCAGCCTGCCGTACCTGTGTGCCATCGTCGCGATGCTGTGGGCCGGGCGCAGCGGCGACCGTCACCGTGAACGCCGCTGGCATCTGGCGATCCCCATGCTGATCGGCGCACTGGGCCTGAGCCTCGCCGCAGCACTGGGAAGCAGCCTGACGCTGTCGATCCTCAGCCTGTGCCTCGCAGCAGCTGGAGTGCTATCCGCCTCTTCACTGTTCTGGATGCTGCCCACCACGCTGCTGGGAGGTGTATCGGCGGCGGCAGGCATCGCGGCGGTGAACAGTTTCGCCAACCTTGCCGGCTTCTGCTCGCCGTACCTGATCGGCTGGGTCACTACCACCTTGGGCAGCAATGCCATCGGCATGTATCTCATCACGGCCGTACTCATGTTTGGCGCCTTCCTGGTGTCGCGAGTACCGGCTCATCTGGTCAATCGTTGATTCGATAAAGGAGTCACTTCAATGACTGCTGTGCCTACCTACACCGAGGCGCTGCCGCTGGCTGTGCGCGCTCGCAATATTCGCCGCCACGCATTGCGCATGGGGCAAGTCCAGGGCCAGGGCTATGTCGGCCAGGCGCTGGGCGCCGCCGACCTGCTGGCGGTCGCGTATTTCCATGCGCTGCGCCTCGACCCCGGCAACCCCGAATGGGAGCAGCGCGACCGCTTCTATCTGTCCATCGGGCACTACGCGATCGCCCTCTATGCCGCACTGATCGAGGCCGGCGTAATCCCCGAGGAGGAGCTTGAAACCTACGGTAGCGACGACAGCCGCTTGCCCATGTCTGGTATGGCTGCCTATACCCCAGGCATGGAGATCACCGGTGGCTCGCTCGGCCACGGCTTGGGCATCGCCGTCGGCGCTTGCCTCGGGCTCAAACGCAAGGGTTCGGACAGCTGGGTCTACAACCTGCTGTCCGATGGCGAGCTCAACGAGGGCTCGACCTGGGAGGCCGCCATGTCGGCCAGCCATTGGCGCCTGGACAACCTGATCGCCATCATCGATGTGAATAACCAGCAGGCAGATGGCCATTCCAGCGAGGTACTGGCCTTCGAGCCAATCGTCGACCGTTGGCAAGCCTTTGGCTGGTTCGTTCAACGCGTGGACGGCAATGACCTGGATGCGCTGGTCGGCGCCTTCGACCAGGCCCGCGCCCACACCGGGGCGCAACCGCGCGTGATCATATGCGATACCCGCATGGGCAAAGGCGTGCCTTTCCTCGAAAACCGCGACAAGACGCACTTCATTCGCGTCGATGAAAACGAATGGGACCTCGCCCTCAAGGCGCTGGACGCCGGGAGCCAAGCATGAGCACTGTGAACTCACCCAAGAAACGCCTGACCACATCGGCCATGATCGCTTCGATTGCCGCCGACGGCCAGCCGACCCGCCCTGCCCCGTTTGGCCATGCCCTGGCAAGCCTTGCCGAGCAACGTCAGGATATAGTTGGGCTAAGTGCCGACCTGTCCAAGTACACCGACCTGCACATCTTCGCCAAAGCCCACCCCGAGCGCTTCTATCAAATGGGCATGGCCGAACAATTGCTGATGAGCGCCGCTGCTGGCATGGCACGGGAAGGCATGACCCCCTTTGCCACCACCTATGCGGTATTCGCTTCCCGTCGGGCCTATGACTTCATCTGCATGGCAATCGCAGAAGAGAACCTCAACGTCAAGATCGTCTGCGGGCTGCCCGGCCTGACCACCGGTTATGGTCCTAGCCACCAGGCCACGGATGACCTGGCCATCTTCCGGGCGATGCCCAACCTGATGATCGTCGACCCCTGCGATGCGCTTGAGATCGAACAGGCTGTGCCAGCGATCGCTGCCCATCAAGGGCCGGTCTACATGAGGCTGCTGCGCGGCAACGTACCCTTGGTGCTCGATCGCTACGATTACCAGTTCCAGCTGGGCAAGGCACAGGTGCTGCGCGGTGGTCGGGATGTGCTGTTGATTGCCAGCGGCCTCATGACCATGCGTGCGCTGGAGGCTGCCGAGCAGCTGCAAAAGGACGGTGTGGATGTATCGGTGCTGCATGTACCCACCATCAAACCGCTCGATGAGCAGACCATCCTCGCCGAGGCACGCAAGCCTGGTCGCCTGGTGGTCACTGCGGAAAACCACTCGATCATAGGCGGCCTGGGAGAGGCCGTGGCGGGCGTGCTGTTGCGCAATGGGGTCACTCCAACCTTCCGCCAGATCGCGCTACCGGATGCATTTCTCGATGCGGGTGCACTTCCGACCTTGCATGACCGTTACGGGATCTCCACTGACGCTGTGTCCAGGCAAATCAAGGCGTGGCTTTAACCGCAGTTATGGGTAGCATTTTCTGAAGCAACGAAGATAGCGTTAACGGGGCTGCTACGCAGCCCATCGCCGGCAAGCCAGCTCCCACAGAGATCGCTCTACTCCTGAGTTCTGCGCAGTACCTGTGGGAGCTGGCTTGCCGGCGATGGGCCGCAAAGCGGCCCCCAATTACTTAGCTGACAGGTATTAGCCTTCCAGCCCTTTCTTCAGCGCCGCCAGGCCATCTTCATAGATGCCAGCGAACAACGCAGTTGCCTCAGCATCGCTGACACCCACCGGCACGAACGAACCGGACCATTCCACACGAGAGCCGCTACCTTCAGCCACCACGCGCAGGGTCGACTGGTAGTCACGCACCGGCGCCGGGCCCGTGAGGATGGTGTAGCTGTAGCTGCGGCCGGCTTCGTTGAAGTCCAGCAGGCGCTCGATGATGGTGTCGCCAGCCACGCTCTTCAGGGTGCGGACGCGGCCGCCTTCGCTCAGGGCGCTTTCGGGAATGAACGGCAGCCAGTCGGGCAGCGCGTCGAAACCGCCAATCAGTTGCCAAACGCGGTTGGCATCGGTTGCCAGGGTGATGGAAGCTTGTGCAGTTGCCATGATGATTCTCCTGGGGCGCGGCCCCATTGATTCGGGTAGGCAGGGCCGCGCAGCGGCCCTTCAAGATCGGTTTAAATAGCAGGTACCGGGGCCTGGGCGTTGATCAGCCCTTGCTGGCGCAGGTCATTCCAGAAGGCCATCGGGATCACCTTGCTCAGGGCGGCGAGGTCTTCGTTGGCGTGTGCCGGACGGGTGGAGCCCGGGATCACCGAGACCACGGCCGGGTGGGCCAGGGCGAACTGCAGGGCGGCCGCCTTCACATCCACACCATGAGCACGGGCCACGGCGCGGATGCGCTCCAGCTTGGCCAGCACGGTCGCGTTGGCCTTCTGGTATTCGAAGTGCTCGCCACCGGCGGTGACACCCGAGCTGTACGGGCCACCCACGACGATGCCTACCCCCTGCTCCACCGCTTGCGGCATGACGCGTTGCAGTGCGCGGTCATGGTCCAGCAGCGAGTAGCGGCCGGCGAGCAGGAAGCCATCCGGACGGGCTTCTTCGAGGTCGAGGGTCAGCTCGATCGGCTCGACGCGGTTCACACCCAGGCCCCAGGCCTTGATCACACCCTCTTCACGCAGACGGGTCAGTACGCGGAAGGCACCGGTACGGGCGGTTTCGAACTGGCTCAGCCATTCGTCACCGTAGAAGTCCTGGGCGATGTCGTGAATCCAGACGATGTCCAGGCGGTCGGTCTTCAGGCGGCGCAGGCTATCCTCGATGGAGCGCAGGGTGGCGTCGGCGCTGTAGTCGTTGACGATGCGGTTGCGGTTGCCGTGCTCGAACAGGCCGCTTTTTTCGCCCAGTTCACGGGCTGCCGGGTCTTCCAGTTCGTCGAGGATGATGCGGCCAACCTTGGTGCTGAGCACGTACTCGTCACGTGGGCGGCCGACCAGGGCATTGCCCAGGCGAGTTTCGGACAGGCCGGCGCCGTAGAACGGGGCGGTATCGTAGTAGCGCACACCGTTGGCCCAGGCGGCGTCGATGGTGGCCTGGACTTCAGCCTCGGGAACATTGCGGAACATGTTGCCCAGCGGTGCGGCACCGTGGCCCAGTGGATTGGCGATAAGGGATTTGAGGTTCATGTGCGTTTTCCTGATGGGGGAGTTGGTTGTGAACTCCAGTGGCTGCAATCCTATGCCCCACCCACCAAGACCGTCCAAGTCATATTTCGAACGACTTGAGACCTTTTATGCAACACCCAACAACCCCCGGAATGGACTGATGCATGCCCCGCCCAATGACTAGTCCGCCAAACGCCGGAACACCAAACCGGAAATTCCACACATGACAGCGCACAGCAACATCACCGTGGCGATATCTGCCACCGAGGTTTCGCTACGCCCATCCATCCCGGCCAGCATCCCCAACAGCCCCCCTGCCAGGCTCACCGACATGGCCATGGTCAACTGCACGGACATCGCCGACAACGAACTGGCCGCCGCCGAACGCTCACCGGGCACGTCCTGATAACTGGCAGCCCCCAACGTCGAGAACTGCAGTGAACGCACCAGGCCTGCGGCGAACAGCACCGCAGCCATCAGCCACACAGCGGTATCACGATCAAAACTGGCGCACAGGGCAATCCCCACACCACTGAGCACGGCATTGCAACTGAGCACCCGTCGATAGCCGTAGCGCCGTACCAATGGCACTGCCAGCAGCTTCATCAGCAGTGCGCCGACGCCACCACTGACCACCAGCCCCCCCGCCGCCAACGGGCTCAAGCCCAGGCAGTTCTGCAGCAGCAGCACGATCAGGAACGGCTGGGCTGCCGAACCCAGGCGGAACAGCCCGCCACCCGCCTGGGCCACGCCAAAGCTGCGCAGGCGCAGCAGCGACAGGTCCACCAACGGACTGGGGTGTCGCCGCGCGTGCAGCAGATACCCCAACGCACAGGCTGCTCCACCGGCCACCAGCACCATGGCCCAGGCCTGCGGCAACTGCCCCAGCCCCAGTGCTTCCAGGCCGAACACCAGCATGGCCAGGGCCCCGCCGCTGAGCAGCAAGCCACGCACGTCCAACGGTGGCACCGGCCGTGCCGGATAATCCGGCACATGGCGCAGGATCAACCAGCAACCGAGCAGGCAGATTGGCAGGTTGATCAGGAAGATCCAGTGCCACGACAGCACCGTCACCAGCAAACCGCCGAGCAACGGCCCCACCAGCGGCCCCACCAGCGCCGGCAGGGCCAGCCACGACATGGCCTGCAGCAGCTGCTCGCGGCTCGACCAACGCAGGATGATCACCTGCCCCACCGGTGTCATCAATGCCCCGGCCGCCCCCTGCAGCATGCGCCCCAGGCACAGTTGCCAGAGCGTATCGGCCAGGGCGCAGGCCAGCGACGCGCAGGTGAACAAGCCCATCGCCGACAACATGACCTGGCGCGGGCGAAAGCGCTCGGCAGCCCAACCGCTGACCGGCACGCACAGGGCCAGGGCAAGCATGTACAGCGACACCACCAGATTCATGCGCAGCCCCGGCTCGCCGAAATCGGCGGCCATCTGCGGCAAGGCGGTCATCACCGCTGTGCTGTCGAGCAGCTCCATGAACAAGGCGGCACCGATGATCACCGGGACCTTGGGGCTTTGCACATGGCCGGCCAGCAAGGCCGGCTGGGCAGTCAAAACAGCCCCGAGACAGGTGGGCGAGTGCCCTTGAGCTGCCAGGCACCGACCACCGCCGCCTTCCATTGGCGCGGGTTATGATTGGCCACGGTGCGAGCGTTGCGCCAGTGGCGGTCGAGGTTGTGCTGGCGGCCGGTGGTGGAGGCACCGCCAACGTCGAACAGCGTTTGCGCAGCCTTGAGTGCCAGCTCGGCGACCAGGTACTGGGTCTGCGCCACCTCGATCGCAGCCTGCTCCACGGCGGCTTCATCCAGTTGCGTGGCCCAGGCCTTGTCGATGGTTGCAGCGGCCTTGAGGACCATGGCCTCAGCGCCATAGGCACGGGCGGCGATATCGCCTACCGACAGTTCTACATAGGGGTCGTCCACCGAGCGGCTGGCCGTGCTGTGCTTGATCGGGCGGGCATGCTCGCGGGCGAAGCGGGTGGCATCGTCCAGCGCATTGCGGGCGATACCGGCCAACACCGTGGCAAGGAACAGCTGCAGGAACGGCGTGACGATGGTGCGCTTGCCCTCCTCCACGGTACGCGTGCGGATATCGCTGGGCTCGACGCGCACATTGCGCAAGTGAGTGGTGCCGCTGGCGGTCAGGCGCTGGCCCATGGCGTCAAAGTCGTCGACCAGCTCCAGGCCCTCGCGGTCGCGCGGCAGGATGAACGAAACCGGCTGCTCGTCCTCGTCCAGGGCTACGGCGCTGACGTAATCGGCGAACAGCGCACCCGTGCTGTAGAACTTGCTGCCATTGGCGCGAAAATGCTCGCCCTCGCGCACCAGGCGCGCGGCGATGGCGCCGTTGGCACCGCCCAGTTCCCAGCCGGCATTGCCGATTACCGCACCCTGCAGATAGCGCGCGAACCAACGCTCGCGCTCCTGCTCGGCGCCTTCGGCCTGTGAAGCCAGCAGGCCTTCGACAAATGCAAAACCCGGGCGCAGGGCCTGGGCCACGTTGGAGTCGACCGAGGCGATTTGCAGCAGCAGTTCGATCACATCGCTGACCGTGCCGCCGGGGCCGCCGTACTGACCGGGGATACGCACGGTGTACAGCCCGGCTGCCGCAAGCTGGGCAATGGCCTCATGGGGCAACAGGCGTTCGCGTTCGCGCTGCGCGGCGCCTGCGCCGATGGCGGGCAGCAGGGCTGCGATGCGGGCTTTCAGCTCCGCGACGCTGGTGGCCGGAGCCTGGGTTGGGAAACGTTGAAATGTGGTCATGGTTCAGTCCTTTAAGTACATCTTTCGTTTAGGCGACCCGAGCCCTGTGGGAGCAGCGCTCTTGCCAATTTCCTGAAGCTGGCGCTATCCCTGTGGGAGATTACCCAGCCCTTTGGACTGCGCTGTCGCGCAGAGAACTCAGTGCGCAAGCGATCCGCGTGTGGGAGCGGGCGTGCCCGCGAAGAATCCAACACGGTGCCTGGCACCGGCTCCGCCGGTGTTCGCGGCGGTTCGACGCCTCGACACGCCCGCTCCCACAAGTTCGGTGCAGGGCTTGGCGTCTCAGTTCAAATGGCGATCTTCCACAGGCGGGTTTCGTCGAACAGGTCGAAGGCTTCGTGTTCCAGGTCCAGCGGCGGCACCACCAGTTCGGCGCCGCTGCCGGGCAGGCGCGGCACCGCGCCGAGCAAGCGCTGGGTGTATTCGTGGGCCGGGTTATCGAACAACTGCTCGACCGGTGCCTGCTCCACCACCTGACCGTGGCGCATCACCAGCACGTCGTCGCTGACATGGCGGATCACCCCCAGGTCGTGGGAGATGAACAGGTAGGCCAGGCCCAGTTCGTCCTGCAGGTCGGCCAGCAGGTCGAGCACCTGGGCCTGCACCGACACGTCCAGGGCGGACACCGGCTCGTCGCAGATGATCACCTTGGGTTCGCTGGCGATCGCCCGGGCGATTGCCACCCGCTGGCGCTGGCCGCCCGACAGTTGCAACGGCCTGCGCTGGCCGAGATCTGCCGGCAAACGCACCTGGTTGAGCAGCACAGCGATACGTGCGGGCCTGGCTGGTGCCTCGATACCGGCTACCTGCAAGGCGTCATCAAGAATCTGCGCCACGCTCCAGCGCGGGTCGAACGAGCCCAGCGGGTCCTGGTAGATCACGCTGATGTCGCGCCGCAAAGGCCTGCGCACTGCCTCGCTCACGGCGTTGGCCGGGCGGTTCCAGGGTTGCCCGCGATAAAGCACTTCGCCCTCATCGGGCTGCAGCAGGCCGAGGGTGATGCGTGCCACGGTGGTCTTGCCCGAGCCGGACTCGCCGACAATGCCCAGGGTACGCCCGGCACGCAGGGTGAAGTCGACGCCCTGCACCACCTGCCGCACCAGCCCGTCCGGGCCGAGGTAGCGCTTGCCCAGGCCACGGCCTTCGAGCAAAACGTCGCTGTGCGAGCGTGCCCGCGGCTCACTGCGCACGCCAACCCGCTCGGGTGACAGCCGGCTGCCGCGCGGGTGCTCGGCGGGTACTGCCGCCAGCAAGGCCTGGGTGTAGGCGTGACGCGGCTGGCGCAGCACCTGCTGCATCGGCCCCTGCTCCACCACCTCGCCATGGCGCAGCACCACCACCTCATCGGCCAGTTGGGCGACCACTGCCAGGTCGTGGCTGATGATCAGCAGCGAGGCGCCACGGGCCTTGATCTGCTGGAACACTTCAAGAATCTGCGCCTGCACGGTGGCGTCCAGCGCGGTGGTCGGCTCGTCGGCGATGACCAGCGCGGGGTCCATGGCCAGGGCACTGGCAATCAGTGCACGCTGGCGCAGGCCACCGGACAACTGCCCGGGCCGCTGGCGAGCACGCAGCTCGACATCCGGCACGCCTACCCGCTCGAGCAACTCATGCACGCGCGCAGTACGGGTGTGGCGGTCACCGTATCCGTGGGTCTGCAGCACTTCGAGAATTTCCTTGCCCACCGGCCGCAGTGGGTCCAGCGACACCAGCGCATCCTGCAGCACGAAGCCGATATCCTTGCCACGCACGGCGCGCCACTGGCGCTCGCTGAGGTCGAGCAGGTCGTGGCCGCCGAAACTCAAGCGACGGGCACTCACCTGCGCTCGCCCTCCGGCCAGCCCGACCAGGCAGCGGGCACTGACGCTCTTGCCCGAGCCAGACTCGCCGACCAAGGCCAGGCAACGGCCAGGCGGCAAGGTGAAGGACAGATCACGGACCACGCTGGCGCCATCAAAGGCCACGTTCAGCCCTTCGACGATCAAGGTCTTGTCGCTCATGGCAGGCGCCCCTCCAGGCGTTGTTGGATGTAGCGGCCCGTCACGGTGGTCGCCAGGGTGGTGAGGACGATGAACAGGCCAGGGAAGAAGGTGAGCCACCAGGCATTGGCGATGAAGTCACGCCCCATGGACAACATGGTCCCCCACTCCGGCGCCGGCGGCCGCGCGCCCAGGCCGAGGAAGCTCAGCGCCGAGGCCCAGACGATGGCCTGGCCAACGCCCATGGTCAGCGTCACCACCAATGGGCGCATGGCGTTGGGCAGCAATTGGCGCAGCACGATGCGCGAAGTCGGGTGCCCCAACGCCCGCGCCGCTTCGATGTAGCCGGCGTTGCGTACCGCCAGCACCTGGCCACGGACCATGCGCGCGTACCCCGGCGCACCGCCCAGCCCGGTGGCGACGATCAACGGGCCGACGCCGCTGCCGAACACCGCCACGAACAGCAGCGCCAGTACCAGGCTGGGGAAGGCGAACAGCACTTCCAGCAACCAGCCCACCGCACGGTCCACGCGTGCGCCGCCAAGGCCACCGAGCAGGCCGAGGGCGATGGCGATGACCATGGAAATGGCCGTAGCCGCAAGGCCGATCAGCAGGCTCTGGCGGGCGCCGTGGATGATCCGCGCGAAGATGTCGCGGCCCGACTGGTCGGTGCCCAGCCAGTGCGCCCAGCTGGGTGGCTGGAAAGCCTCTCGCGGCACGATGGCCAGTGGATCAATGCGGGTGAACAGCCCCGGCGCCAACGCGGCCAGAAGCAATGCGAACAGGAACAGGATCGCCAGGCTTGCGCCCAGCGGCGGCAGTTTCACTTGGCGCTGCCGGCGCAATGGCGCGAGCACTTGGCCATGGGTCAGGTCTGTCATGCTGCAGCCTCCTGCTGCCGAGGGTCGATCCACTGGTACAGCAGGTCGACCAGAATGTTCGCCAGCACATAGCCAGCCGCCACTACCAGGCTGATGCCGATCACCAGCGGCAGGTCCTGGGCCTGCACCGCCTGGTACAGCTGGCGGCCCACCCCCTTGCGGGAAAAAATCACCTCGCACACCACCGCACCACTGATCAGCGCGCCGATGGCCCAGCCCGACAGCGACACACCTGGCAGCAAGGCATGGCGCAAGGCGTGCCGAAAGCGCACGGCCAGGTCACTGAGGCCACGTGTGCGGGCGGTGAGCACGAAGGGTTGATCGAGGGTCAGTTCCAGCGACTCCCGGGTGACCTGGGCAATGAAACCGGCCAACGGAATCGCCAGGGAAAACGCCGGAAGTATCAGGCTGGCAAAGCTGTCGCTACCGGCCGGCGGGAACCAGCGCAGGCCGAAGGCGAATACCGCCAGCAGCACCACGCCGAGCCAGAAGTGCGGCAGCGCCGCGCTGAGGGTTTCCGCCAGCGAGGCGATACCGCCGACCAGCCTGCCGCGCCCGGCAGTGACCACTGTCAGCAGCAGCACCAGCAACCAGGCCAGCAGCAGGGCGGCGATGGTCAGCTCCAAGGTCGCCCCGCCCTGCTCCGCCAGCACACGGGTGACCGGCAGGTGCTGCGAGTAGGACACCCCCAAGTCACCTTGCAGCAGGCGCCCGAGGTAGAACACGTACTGCACGGCCAACGGCTTGTCGAGGCCGTACTCCACGCGCGCGGCTTCAATCGCTTCCGGCGTCGGGTTGCCACTGGGGCCACCGAGAATCGCCAGCACCGGGTCACCCGGCATCAGCCGCAGTGCGAAGAAGGTCAGGGTCGCCACCGCCCACAGCACCAGCACGCCACCGGCCAGGCGGATGGCGGCGCGCCGGCCCAGGGCGGCAAGGCGTTCGCGACGCGGGTCGGTCACTGCGAGTGTCGTCGTAGTCATTTGTTCACCCATGCGTCGTAGAGGTAGGTCACCGCCAGCGAAGGTTCCAGTCGCACGCCATGGGCGGTCTTGTAGATACCCAGGCGCGTGCTTTGTGGGTACGTGGTGAGTTGCAGGTACTGCGCGGCGGCCTGTTGCTGTGCCTGGAAGTAGCGCTGGCGGCGCAGGTCCGCGTCCTGGGTGGCCAGGGCACTGTCGAGCAGTGCGTCGTAGCCCGGGTCGGCGTAGCCGGAGGAGTTCTGGTGATAGCCGCCAACCCCGGCTGGCTGCACGAACGCGGTGGTGAAGATGATGCGCAGCACGTCAGGGGTGTTGGTGTTCCAGTAGCCGGTGCGGATGTCATAGTCCCAGGCGGCCTGGCGGGCGGTGACCTGGGCATCGCTCATCTGGTCCAGCACCAGCTCCAGGCCGGCCTGCCGGGTAGTGGCCTGTACCTGCTCCCACAGGGTCAGTTCCGACGGCGGCGTGCGCGCACCGATCAGCACGACGGCGCGCAGCCGCTGGCCGTTCCTGGTGCGGTAGCCTTCGCTGTCGCGGCCGGTCCAGCCAGCCTCGTCGAGCAGCCTGGCGGCGCGGGCCGGGTCATAGTCCTGGCTGCGCTCGAAGTCACCGCTGTAGAACGGCGTGGCCAAGCTCAGCGGCCCACCGGCGCGGGGGAACTCGCCGAAGTACACACTTTTCAGTGCACCCTCGACATCGGCGCTGCGAACGAAGGCCTCGCGTACACGGATGTCGTCGAACGGTGCGCGGCGCAGGTTGAAGGTGCCATTGGTGGGGTTGCCCGGGCGCTGGGCGATGATCAGTTCCACGTCCGGGTTGCGCCGTGCTGCTTCGTGCGACTCTGGTGGCAATGCTTCGATCACATCGACCTCACCGGCCTGCAGCGAGGCGAAGCGCACCGACGGTTCCTGGATGAACTTCCAGACGATGCGTTCCAGGTACGCCGGGCCTTGGTGGCGTGCGGTAGGTGGCGCCCAGTTGTAGGCCGGGTTGCGCACCAGCTCCACCTGATTCTGCCGGTCCCAGCGCACCACCTTGAACGGCCCGCTGCCAACCGGGCTTTCGCAGTTCTGGTCACGGCTGCGTTGCAATGCGGTGGGCGACTGGATGCCGAGAAAGCCCTGGGCCAACACTTCGAGGAAAGCCGCATAGGGCGTCGCCAGAGTGACTTCGGCCGTGTAGGTGTCGAGCACCTTGGTGCCGCGGTACTGGCGGATGTAGCCACCGGCGGTACTGGATTGGGTCTTGGGGTTGGCCATATGGTCGAGGTTGGCCTTGACCGCTTCGGCATTGAACGGTGTGCCGTCGGTAAATTGCACGTCGCGGCGCAGGTGGAAGGTGTAGCGCAGGCCATCTGGCGAAACCTCCCAGCTTGTCGCCAGCCAGGGGCCGATCTGGCCGATGCTGTCCATCGACACCAGCGAATCGAGGTACTGCTGGGCAATGAAAACCTGCGGCATGTCGCCGGCCACATGCGGGTCCAGGCAGGTGGGCTCGCGGTCGGTGGCATAGACCAAAGTGCCGCCCTGCTGCGGCTGGGTACTTTGCGCCGTGTGCTGCTCGTTCGGCTTGCAGCCGAGCAAGGCCAGTGCGGTGCAGAGCGGAATCAGGGGGAGGATGGGTGTGTTCAAGGGCGCTCCTGCGGTGACTGGGCTTCGATAGGCCTGTTGCAGGAGTTGTGCCGGGTTCAAGAGGTTGATTTTGTTGGGGTTTGCCGAGGGTGAGGTGCTGTTGCGGGGGCAAAGTGTGTGAGGGCTGTTCGAATGGCAACAGTGCTGTTCCGGCCTGTCGCCAGCCAGCTGGCGACAGGCCGCGCTCGAGGGCCCGTTGCGGGGCTCAGGCCGCCTCCCCTTGCCGGCTCCACAGCCGATGGTAATACCCCCGCCGCGCCAGCAGCTGCGCATGGCTGCCATCCTCGACAATGCGCCCGTCCTCGAACACCACGATCCGGTCAAGGTGCGCCACGGTCGACAGCCGGTGTGCCACCACGATCACCGTCTTGTCGTCCATGATCTCGTCGAGCTTGTCCTGGATATAGCGCTCGGTGATCGAGTCGAGGCTTGACGTGGCTTCGTCCATCACCAGGATCGGCGCGTTCTTCAACAGCACCCGGGCGATGGCGATACGCTGACGCTGCCCGCCGGACAGCTTCACACCACGCTCGCCCACCAGCGATTCGAAGCCCTGCTCCATGGCTTCGATGAAATCCCGGGCACCGGCCCGGTCGATGGCAGCGGCCAACGCATCGTCGCCAGCTTCCAGGCAGCCATAGTGGATGTTCTCGCGAATGCTGCGGTGGAACAGCCCCGGCTCCTGCGGAATCAGCCCGACCTGCTGGTGCAGCGAATGCTGGGTCACCGTGCGCACGTCCTGCCCGTCGATCAGCACCTGGCCCTCATCCACGTCGTACAACCGTAGCAACAACCCGAGCAAGGTCGATTTGCCCGAGCCGGACGCCCCCACCAGGCCGACCCGTTGGCCCGCCGGAATATGCAGGTTCAGGTGCTGAAAGATCGGCCGCCCGGGGTGATAGCCAAAGGTCACGTCGGCAAAATGCACCTCGCCCCGCTCCACTTTCAACGACGTTGCGCCGGCCGTGTCGCGTACCTCGTGTGGCCGCACCAGGGTGCGCACGCCATTGGCGATATTGCCCATGGCCTCGAAGAACTCCAGCAAGCGCCGCGACAGCCCGGCCACATCCGTGATGATCATCAGCGACAGGCTGGTAGCGGTAACGAAGGTGGCGATATCGATGCTGCCGCGCTGCCACAACCACAGCGCCAGCAGCAGGATGCCAAGCTTGAGCAGCACCCCGCAGCTGTTCTGCAGCCAGCGAATCTTCTCCATGTAACCGAGCGAGCGGTCTGCCGCTACCACCTCGTGGTCGAGGAACTTGCCCAGGTAACCATGCTCGTAGGGGTGGCGGGCGAACAGCCGGATATTGGTGAGGTTGGTCACCGCGTCCACCACCTTGCCGGTGCTGACGCTGCGCGCTGCGGCAAAGTCGCGGGCCAGCGGGTGGCTGCGCCTGGCCAGGAACCAGCACAGGATGAGAAAACCGACCGCCCACAGGCCCATGAATGCCGCCAGCCAAGCGTTTGCGGTGGCCAGCAGGATGACTGCCAGGGCCAGGGTCACAAGCAGCGGGATGAGATCGAAGATCAGGATCGCCAGGGTCTGCGTAGTGCCGATCGAGACCTCGCTGATACGGTGCGCCAATGCCCCGGCGAACTCGCTGGTGATGTAGCGATGCGAATGGCGTTGCAGGTAGGCGAACAAGGCCTGGGTCACCGCGCGCCGCTGACGGGGCACGGTGTAGATATGCAAGCCACTGGCGGCACGCGTGCTGACCATCTCGAGCACCAGCATCAAGGCAAAACCCGCCAGCGGCCAGCGCAATGCCGTGACGACCTGGCTCGCGTCCAGGCCCTGGCTGACCAGACGGGTGATCTGGCCAAGTTGCCAAGGGACCAGCACGGCGCAGACCATGGCGAAGGTCTGCAAGGCGAGCATGCCGGAGTAGGCCACCGGGTGGCGCAGGATGAATGCGCGAAGGAAGGCCTGCGGGGTGTCTGGCAGGTGACGGATGTCCCAACCATCGGGCAGGCGGCGGGTAGATGTCACAGTGTTCTCCTTGTGTCTTGCCTACACGGCGATGCGACTGAACCAGCTTGGCCGCGCCGCCGGAAGATGAGGCACGGCGTCGAGCAAGGCGCGGGTATAGGCCTGACGCGGCTGGCCGAGCACCTGGGCTGCCGCCCCTTGCTCCACCACCCTTCCCCCTTGCATCACCAACACGTGGTCACTGACCTGCTCCACCACCCCAAGGTCGTGGGAGATGAACAGGCAAGCCAGGTTCAGCTCCGCCTTGAGTTCGGCCAGCAATGCCAGGATTCGCGCCTGCACCGACACATCCAGCGCCGAGACCGGTTCGTCCAGCACCAGCACCCTTGGCTTCATGGCCAGCGCCCGGGCAATCGCGATGCGCTGCCGCTGCCCGCCCGACAACTCCAGCGGGCGGCGGTCGAGCAACCCCACCGGCAACTGCACCCGCTCCAGCAACGCCGCCGCCTCGGTGCGCTGCAACGCACGCGGTACACCCGCATGCGCCAGCGCCTCGGCCAATACCCGCAGCACGGTGTAGCGTGGGTCGAACGAGGCCTGCGGGTCCTGGAACACCACCTGGATCCCCTGCCGTGCCTGGCGCTGCTGCGCGGCAGACAACGCAAGCCAATCCTGCCCGGCCAGTTGCAGGCTGCCTTGCTCCGGCCGCTCCAGCCCCAGCAGGATGCGCCCCAGCGTGCTCTTGCCGGAACCGGACTCGCCCACCACGCCAAGGGTTTGCCCGGCGCGCAACTGCAGCGACACATCGTCCAGCACCTGACGCAGCCGGCCGTCCGGCCCGACAAAGGCCTTGCTCAGGCCGCGCGCCTCCAGCACCACGGGTTGTTCGTCCACGCCATCCTCCACCAGCGCCAGGGCCGGCGCCGCCGGACGTTTGAAATGTACCGCCCGAGCCGCGCTCAGCAGGCGCTGGGTGTAGGGGTCCTGCGGGTCCTGCAGGATCTGTTCGACACTGCCCTGCTCCACTACCACCCCATGGCGCATCACCGCCACCCAGTCGGCCAGGCGCGCGACCACGGCCAGGTCATGGCTGACCATCAACAGGCTGTTGTCGCGCTCGCGCAGGTGTTCCAGCAGGTCGAGAATCTGTGCCTGCACCGTGGCGTCCAGCGCGGTGGTGGGCTCGTCAGCGATCAACAGGCGTGGCTGACAGGCGATGGCCGAGGCGATCAGGGCGCGCTGCCTGAGGCCACCGGAAAGCTGCCACGGGTATTGCCGGGCACGGACTTCGGGTTCAGGCACCCCGACCTGGCGCAACAGCTCAAGTACCCGCAGACGGCGCTGCTCCGCGGCCAGGTCGGTGTGCAACAGCAATGGCTCTTCGATCTCTGCACCCACGCGTCGCAGTGGGTCGAGCGAACCCAGCGCATCCTGCATGACAAAGCCGATGTGCTCGCCACGCAAGCGCTGCCACGCGCGCTCATCGAACTGGCGCAGGTCCTGCCCGGCAAAGGCCAGGCGCTGCGCCTGCACATGGGCACCGGCCCCGGTCAGGCCGACCAGGGTACGCGCCGTGACGCTCTTGCCCGAGCCCGATTCGCCCACCAGTGCCAGGCACTGCCCTGCGCGCAACTGCAGGTCGACGCCGTGCACCACTGGCACACCATTGAAGCTCACGTGCAGGCCGCAGATGTCCACCAGCGGTGCCTGGTTCTTCTCGAAGATGTTCATGCGCGTCTGCCCTCGCTACGGCGCAGCCAGTCTCGGCCGATGACGGTGATGGAAATGACGGTCAGGGTGATCGCCAGCGCAGGCCAGGCCATCAGCCAGGGCGCGTTGGCCATGAAGTTGCGCGCCACTGCCATCATCGCGCCCCACTCCGGCGCGGGCGGCGGTGCGCCGAAGCCGAGGAAGCTCAGCGCAGCGGCGGCGGTGATGGCGCCACCCAGGCCGATGCAGGCCAGGATCAGCACGGGTTGGACTGCGTTGGGCAGCACATGCCAGAACACCACCGCCAAGGGCCTGCGGCCCAGCGTGACGGCTGCTTCGACGAAGCTGGCACGCCGGATGGTCAGGGTCTGGGCGCGTACCAGGCGCGCATAGCGCGGCACCGAGGCGATGCCGACGGCAAGGATCAGGTTGCTGGTGCCTTGGCCGAACAGGGTGATGATGACCAGCGCCAGTAGCAGGTCCGGGAAGGCCAGCAGCACATCGACGGCGCGCATCAGCAGGTTGTCCAGCCAGGCTGGAGCCAGGCCGGCGAGCAAGCCGAGCAGCGTGCCCAGGCCAAGCCCGACCAGGGTGGCGGCCAGGCCGATGAAGAGCGATGGGCGGGCGCCATGGATCAGGCGGCTGAGGACGTCACGGCCGTTCTCGTCACTCCCCAGCCAGAAGGCGGGGCTTGGCGGGTGGTAAGCCAGGCGGGCGTCGGCGGCCAACGGGTCGGTTGGCGAGAGCCAGTCGGGGAAGGTTACTGCGAGCAGTATCAGGCCCAATGTGATCCAGGCCAGCGCCAGGCCAGGGCGAACCTGCCAGCTGCTGGTCACTGTGTTTGGTATGGATACGATCGCGTTCATGTCTGTCCTTCTTGTGTCGCCTGTACTGGCCTCTTCGCGGGTAAACCCGCTCCCACAGGACCACCGAAAAAGCTGAATCCGTGCGGTCCCTGTGGGAGGCTAGGGCGAACCTTCCAGCTACTGGGCACTGTGTTTGGTATGGATACGATCGCGTTCATGTCTGTCCTTCTTGTGTCGCCTGTACTGGCCTCTTCGCGGGTAAACCCGCTCCCACAGGATCACCGCAACGGCTGAATCCGTGCGGTCCCTGTGGGAGCGGCTTCAGCCGCGAACAAGGGCGAAGCCCTTGCCATGTGGGCTACGGTGCCGGGTTGGGAATACGGCGGTGCAGGGCCTGGATCTCGGCCAGTACTTCATCGCTCAGTTGCACATCCAGTGCACTCAGGTTTTCCTGCAGCTGCAGCAAGGTGGTCTGCCCGGTAATGGCACTGGCCACGAACGGCTGGCGTATGACGAAAGCCAGGGCCAGTTGCGCCGGTGTCAGCCCATGCTCCCGCGCAATCCGCACGTAGCTGGCAATCGCGTCGTTGGCCTCCTCGCTGCCGTAGCGATTGAACGTGCGATACACCGACGACAATCGCGAACCCTCCGGCCTTGCCCCGTTCAGGTACTTGCCGGTCAACGCCCCGAACGCCAGCGGCGAATAGGCCAACAGGCTGATCCCTTCGCGATGGCTGAACTCCGACAGGCCATTCTCGTACAAGCGATTGAGCAGGCTGTACGGGTTCTGGATGCTGGCAATGCGCGCCAGGCCCTTGTCCTCGCTGTGCCGCAGAAACTGCGCCACACCCCACGGTGTTTCGTTGGAGACACCGATATGGCGCACCTTGCCGGCCTTTACCTGTTCGTCCAGCACCGCAAGGGTTTCTTCGATGGCTGCCGTCTGCGGATGGTCGTCGACGTAGGGGTATTCACGGATGCCAAAGAAGTTGCTGGTGCGGTCGGGCCAGTGCAGTTGGTAGAGGTCCAGGTAGTCGGTGTGCAGGCGGCGCAGGCTGCCCTCCAGGGCCGCGACGATGTTCTTGCGGTCGTGGTGCGACAGGCCATCGCGGATGTGCACCTGGCCGCCTGGGTCACGGGCCGGGCCGGCGATCTTGCTGGCCAACAGGACCTTGTCGCGGTTGCCGCGGGCCGCGAGCCAGGTGCCGATGTAGCGCTCGGTGGTGGTCCAGGTTTCAGCGCGGGTAGGTGTGGGGTACATCTCGGCGGTGTCGATGAAGTTGATGCCTGCAGCAAGGGCAGCGTCCAGTTGCTGGTGAGCATCCTGTTCGCTGTTCTGGTGCCCCCAGGTCATGGTGCCGAGGCTGAGCAGGCTGACTTGCAGGTTGGTGTGGCCGAGTGGGCGGTAGCGCATGGGTGCATCCTTTTGAATGTGTGTCGGGTTTCAAATCCTGGGGCTGCCTTGCAGCCCATCGCGGCAAGCAAGCTCCCACAGGATCACCACAGGTTTTGGGTTTGCCCGGCACCTGTGGGAGCTGGCTTGCCCGCGATTGGGGCGCAAAGCGCCCCCTAAGCAGCGAACTGGTTGTGTGCCTTGGGCAACCCCAGGTGCTCACGCAGGGTGGTGCCGGTGTATTCGGTGCGGAACAACCCACGTTTCTGCAGCAGCGGCACCACCTCTTCGACGAACACCCGAGCACCCGACGGGAACATGTCGGGCATGATGTTGAAACCATCCCCCGCCCCCGCCAGGAACCACTCGGCCAGGGTATCGGCAACCTGTTCCGGGGTACCGACGGCCAACCGGTGCCCGACCAGAATCCGCCGCGACAGCTGGCGAATGGTCAGGTTCTCGCTGCGCGCCAGGTTCAACTGGGCCTCCAGAAAACCATGCGACCCCCGCTCGAAATCTGCCACCGCGCCAATTCGCGCCCAAGGCAATGGCGCATCCGGATCCAGCTCGCTGGCATCGATGCCGATACGCCCCGCCACCTGCTGCAACAGGCCGTGCTCGCCATGCCAGGCATTGAGTTCGTCGAAGCGTGCATGGGCCTCGGCCTCGGTGCTGCCGATCACGGTCGACAGGCCGGGCATGATCTTCAGGTGCTGCGGGTCACGGCCCCAGGCTTTGGCCCGTGCCTTCATCTCCCGATAGAACGCCTGCCCGTCGGCCAGGGTGGTCTGGGTGGTGAAGATCGCATCGGCATAGCGCGAACCCAGTGCCTTGCCACCTTCGGAAGAGCCAGCCTGCACCAGTACCGGCCTGCCCTGCGGCGAGCGCGGCAGGTTCAGCGGCCCCTTGACCTGAAAGTGCTTGCCCTTGAAATCCAGGGTGTGGACCTTGCCCGGGTCGGCGAAACGGCCGGCGCTGCGGTCACCGATGATCGCGTCGTCCTCCCAGCTGTCCCAAAGCTTCAGGGTCACGTCGACGAACTCCTCGGCCCGTCCGTAGCGGTCCACATGCAACGGTGCGCCAGCCAGGCCGAAGTTGTGTGCTGCCGCGTCACCGGCATTGGTCACCACATTCCAGGCTGCGCGGCCGCCGCTAATGTGGTCCAGCGAGGCAATTCGCCGGGCCAGGTTGAAAGGTTCGTTGTAAGTGCTGGAGCAGGTCGCGATCACCCCGATGCGCTCGGTGGCGGCCGCCACTGCGGTAAGCAGCACGGTCGGCTCCAGGCGCCCGCCGGGCTGGGCGGACACATCCGGCGGCAACGCCGGGCCATCGGCAAGGAAGATCGCATCCAGGCAACCGCGCTCGGAAATACGCGCGATATCGCGGTAATAGTTGACGTCGATATAGGCGTCGATTGCCGCCTCACCCTGGCGCCAGGCGCCGGAATGCGAGCCGAAGCCGAGGATGTTCATGCCCAGGCTCATCTGTTTCATGGTCATGCCGGTTCTCCTGATCAGACTGCGCTGGCTTCGTCGCCGCTGCCCTGCCCTTCGCTGGCGCTGGCATGAAGGGCACGCCAGGCCTGGGCCGGGCTGATGCCATTGAGGTAGTAGTTGCCCAACGCCTGCTCGCGGTAGATCGCCGGGTTGTGCGAAGCCAGGGTGCGGGCATTGCGCCAGTGGCGGTCGAGGCGCCGGGCATTGCTGGTGGCCGATGCGCCGCCGACTTCGAACAACAAGGTGCTCGCTTCCAGCACTTGCGGCAGGACGATCTGCTGCGCCTGAAAGGCATGGATCTCGGCGTCGGTGTAAAGCTGCTCGGCTACCTCCCCGTGCTGGCCGGCTTCGTACACCGCCTGCAGGCTCTGGCCCACGGCGGTGACTTGCGCATTGGCGGCGAAGGCCAGGCTCGACAGGCGACCGATCACCGCCTGCACCCGCGGGTCTGCGGCCGGCTGCGACTGCCCCGGCACACCGAAGGCGCGGGTGCGGCCCTGGACGAACGCTACGGCATCGGCCAGTACCGCCTGGCCGATACCCGCCAGGGTGGCCAGATGCACCGCCTGGTAGAACGCGGTGAGGTACGACTCGGCACGCAACTCGCCCTTGGCGAAACGGCGCAGCAAATGCTGCGGCTGCACGCTGACCCGGGTGAAACGGGTGGTGCCACTGCCAGTCAGCCGCTGGCCGAAGCCGTCCCAATCGTCGACCCGCTCCACGCCCGGCGCACGGGTCGGCACCACGAGGCTGACAAAGTCGTCGCCATGGTTGGCCACTGCCGCCACCCAATCGGCGTACAACGTGCCGGTGCAGTAGTACTTTTCGCCGTCCAGGCGGTAACCGCCTTCGTCTTCGCTCAACTGCACGCTATTGCCGGTACTGTCGGTGCGCTCGGCCATGGCCGCGCCCCATAGTTCACCGGCGACCACGCGGGCTAACCAGTAGTCCTGGGAGGCGGCGTCGCCGGACGACAGCCGCCCTTCGACGAAGCCGAAGTGGGCGCGGAAGATTTGCGGCAGGTTGGAATCGGCCTGCCCCAGGCGCACCAGCTGGCGCAGCAACTGCGGCAAGGTTGCGCCTGAGCCGCCGTGGCTGCGTGGCACGCGCAGGGCACCGAAGCGGGCCTCGCGCAACCAGGCCACCGGCTCATGGGCCAGGGTGCGCTGCTGCTCGCGGGCCACCGCGCCTTCGGCAATACGCGCATAGATCGGCGCAAAACGCGCATCCAGTTCGGCATCGGTAATCGTGGTTTGGCTCATGATGGTTCCTTTCTCGTGAATTCAGACGCGTGCGGTGCGCGGGTCGATGGCCTGGGTCGCCAGGTCCACCAGCAGGTTGACCAGCACGTAGATCGCTGCCGCCAGCAGGGTTACGCCGAGCACCAGTGGCACGTCCTTGCTGGCGGTAGCGTCGAGCATCAAACGGCCAATGCCTTGGCGGCCGAACAGCAGCTCCAGCACCACGGCGCCGCCGAGCAGGCTGGCGAACACGTAGCCGGCCAGGGTCACCAGCGGCACCAGGGCATGGCGCAGGGCGTGGCGCAGACGCACAGCGATATCCCCCATGCCACGTGCACGGGCCTGGGTGATGAAGGGTTGTTCCAGTACCTGCTCCAGCGACTGGCGCAACACTTGTGCAAGCACCGCCGCGATCGGCAGCGCCAGGGCCAGGCTCGGGAGCACCAGCGAGCGCCAACCGCTGGACCCGGACGGCGGTAGCCAATGGAAGTGAAACGCGAAGGCCAGCAGCAGCACCGTGCCGATCACGAAGTTGGGGGCCGAGGACAGCAACAGCTCGATGCCCGACACCACCGCGCGTAAACGCCGCCCGCGGTTGGCGGTGAGCAGCGCCGAGGCCACTGCCAGCAGCACCGCCAGCACAGCCGCGCTGCTGGCCAGCGCCAAGGTCGCGGCGGCCTGCTCGCCAATCGCCTGGCCAACCGGTATGCGCAACCGGTACGACTCGCCCAGGTCGCCCTTGGCCAGGCGCGCCAGGTAGTGGCCGTATTGCACCCACAGCGGTTGATCGAGGCCGTATTCGGCGCGCACCTGGGCCAGCAGCGCCTCGCTCGGCATGGCATCCGGGCCGCCGAGGATCGCCAGGGCGGTGTCGCCACCGCTGTGTTGCATGCCAAGGAAGGTCAGGCTGGCCGCCGCCCATAGCACGATCACACCGTCACGCAGGCGGCGCAGCAAGATGATCAGCAGTTTCATGGTTGCTCCTTTGCCAGCCACACGCTGGTAAACAGGGGAACGTTGTGCGAACCATCGAACAGCACGCCGCCGACTGCGTTGCGGTACGCCAGCAGCATCTGGCTTTCCACCGAGGGCACGGCCGGCACGGTCTCGCCCAGGCGTTGCTGGGCCCGGCGATACAGCTCGCGGCGCTGCGTCGGGTCGGTGCTGCGCCGGGCGGCACCGAGCAACTGGTCGAGGGTGGCGTCACGGAAGTGGCCGACGTTCTGGCCGATCATTCGTGCGCTGGGGATGGATTGGCTGTGGTAGAGGATGTACAGGCCATCGGCCGTGTTGGTGTGCCAGTAGCCACCGCCGATGGCGTCGAAGTTGCCGAGGTAACGCAGCTCCATGACCTTGCTGAGCGGCAGCAGCTCGATGCGCAGGTCGAAGCCGACCTTGCGCAGGTCTGCCTGGGCAGCCACCGGAACATTGGCCGGGAACGCCGGGTTGTCATAGGTCAGCAAGGTCGCCCCGAGGCGCCGGCCATCACGGCTGCGATAGCCTTCGCCGTCACGCCCGGTCCAGCCGGCGGCGTCGAGCAAGCGCCCTGCTTCGACCGGGTCGAAGGCCAGGGCATCGCGGGCCACCGGGTCATAGCCGGGGGTATTCACGGCGAGGAAGTCCCCCTTGGCCAGGTACTCGCCGAAGCCGGAGATCCATGCCAGGCCATCACGGTCGATGGCCTTGGCCACGGCCTGGCGCACCCGCACGTCATCGAACGGCGCACGGTCGACATTGAAGGTGATGCTGCGCGACGGGTTGCCCTTGCGAATGCGGTTGCGCAGGGTCAGCTTCGGGTTGGCGCGGATCGCCGCGGCATTCTGCGCCGGTGCGTCCAGGGCCATGTCGCTGTCGGCAGCCTCCAGGGAGGTGTAGCGGATCATCGCTTCGGGCACGTAGCTGAGCTCGATGCCGTCCAGGTAGGCCTCGCCCTGGTGGTTGATTGCCGGCGGTGCCCAGTTGTACCCCGGGCGGCGGACAAAGCTGGCACGCTGGTCGCGCACCCAGCCGGTCAGCACGAAAGGCCCGGTGCCGATGGGCTGGCTGGCGATGGTCTTCGGCGCCTCGAGGATCTGCCGTGGCGAGATCATCCCCAGCCAGGCCTGCGACAGCACATCGAGAAACGGCGCATAGGGCGCACGCAGGGTCGCCTCGAATGTGTACTCGTCCACCACCCGCCCCTTCAGGTACGGCGCGATATAGGCGGCGGCCAGTGGCGACTTGGTCACGGGGTCACGCATGTGTTCGAGGTTGACCCGCACCGCCTCGGCGTTGAAGCGCTCGCCATCGCTGAAAGTGACGTCGTCACGCAGGTGGAAGGTGTAGGTCAGGCCGTCGGCGCTGATGTCCCAGCTTTTCGCCAGCCACGGCGTGAGGGTGCCGTCCTCGGCCTGGTACACCAGGCAGTCGAACAGGATGCGGCCCATCCACTGCATGTTGCCATTGGACAGCGCGTGTATATCGAAGCTGCCAGCGTCGCTCGCCGCCGACACGCGCAGGATGCCACCGCGCTTGCCGGGCTGCTGCTCGACGAAGTCGCTGGCCGGGTAGCGCATCACGCCGTTCACTTCGCTGAGCGCTTCGCCCTTGAGCAGCGCCTGGCTCTGCGCGGACGTGGCGGGTGAGCAGACGGCAACCAACAGCGCACTGGCCACCAGGCATGTATTGAATAATCGGGAATTCGGCTGCACAGCGGGCCCTTTGTATAGACGGCTACATAAAGGGCTATTGCAGTTGTCGTGCCAGCGTTAACACTGCGCATTCATTGAGGCTAGTTCAAACCGCCTGACGCATTAACCATACAAACTGTTTCATCCCTGTTGCGCTGACAACATCCAACCCTTTGGGCTGCGCTGTCGCGTAGATAACTGAAATTGCAAGCAATCCGCATCCCCTGTGGGAGCGGCTTCAGCCGCGAATAATCCAACGCGGTGCATGGCACCGGCTGCGCCGGTGTTCGCGGCTAAAGCCGCTCCCACAGGTTGCACCATAGCATTCGGATATTTGGATATAACCTGCACTGTTCCGCAAACAACAGGAGCGCAACAAAATTTGCTGTTTTATTCAGCACTTCACACTAAAACTTTGGCCACACCCCCAAACTTCCGGCCTTTCGCCAGCTGGCACAGAAACTGCTCTTACACATTTCGACAGGCCTGACTATTCCCATAGAACGCCGAGGACCTACGATGACTTGCAAGGAATTGAACGATGCGTGCGATTCAACCCCAACCACTGCGCCTGGCCATCCGCCACGCCGCCCTGGCCACCGCGGCCACGGCCCTGCTGGCCCCGATCACGGTACTGGCCGCTGAGCAAACCCTGGGCACGGTGACCGTGCAGGCCGCCAAGCAATCCGAAGTACAACAGGCCGCCAGCGCCCTGGCCGAGGTGCCCGGCGGCACCAGCGTGGTCGACAGCGAAGAGGTCGCCAAAGGCCGCACTGCCACACTGCAGGACACCCTCGGCTACCAGCCCGGGGTATTCGTGCAGTCCACCGGCGGCAACGACGCGGCGAAGATCTCGATCCGCGGCTCCGGTGCCAATACCTCGCCCGGCTATTTCCGTGAGGGCATCAAGTTCCTGTTCGACGGCCTGCCGCTGACCGGCCCTGGCGGCACACCCTATGAATTCCTCAACGCCAGCGGCGTGAACTACACCGAAATCCTGCGCGGCGCCAACGCCTTTCAATATGGCGCGCTGACCCTCGGCGGCGCGGTCAACTTCGTCAACCACAGCGGCTACAGCGCCCCCGGCCTGCGCGTGCGCGCCGAAGCCGGCAGCTACCACTACCAGAAGCAGAGCATCAGCTACGGTGGGGTCGAGGGCGACCTGGACTACTACCTGCAGGCCGACAACTACCGCAACGAGGGTTTCCGCGACTACAGCCTGTCGAAGAGCTCGGGCATCGTCGCCAATGCCGGCTACCGCTTCAGCCCCAAGCTGGAAACCCGCCTGCTGCTGCGCTACCGCGACGAAACCCACAACGACCCCAGCGCCACCACCCTCGACGCCGCGCTGCACCACCCGCGCCGCGCCAGCGCCACCGCCGAGACCAGCGGTGCCGGTGCACGCCGCCCGGGCAGCATCTGGGTGGGCAGCAAGACCACTTATACCTTTGACGACGATGCACGGCTGACCTTCGGCCTGTCGTATCACGACTATCGCCACACCAACAGCCCGCGCAGCCCGAGCAATCCCAGTTACTGGGACTGGCACGACCTCGGCCTGCTGCTGGGCTACGACCGGGTCGACTACCTGTTCGGCCACGAAAGCCGCAGCAGCATCGCCTTCACCTCCACCCAGCACCTGCGTGGCGGGGTGAACTCGGCCAACGACGACAAGCTGTCGCTCAAGCAGGTCAACTACAAGGATTCGTTCGACCGGGTGATCGCCCTGGGCAACGATATCAACCTGGTCGACAACCTCTGGCTCACCAGCGGCGTGTCGTTCATCAACGTGCGGCGCAAGATCAACATCGACCACGCGGTGAACCCCAACACCACCAACTTCCCGCAGCATGTGGACTACGACAACTGGAGCGTCGCCCCGCGCATCGGCCTGCGCTACGAGTTCAGCCCGAACCTGCAGGTATTCACCAACTTCAGCCGCAGCATCGACCCGCCTGCTTCCTGGGAATATTCGGGCTCCGGGCCGACCCTGCCTTACATCCGCCCGCTGGTGGAGCAGAAGGCCAACACCTTCGAGGTCGGTATCAAGGGCTCGCACGGCATCTTCGATGGCAGCCTGGCACTGTACCGCTCGTGGATCCACGACGAGCTGCTGAATGTGCAGATCATCCCCGCCACATCATCGTCGGCAGCGGTCACCGGTGCCTTCAACGCCTCACCGACCATCCACCAGGGTGTCGAGGCCGGCCTCAACACCCGTCTCTGGGAAAACCCGCAGGGCGACCTGGTACGCTGGCGCCAGGTGTACACCTACAACGACTTCTACTACCGGCATGACGACACCTTCGGCGACAACCAGTTGCCGGGCGTGCCCAAGCACATCTACCAGGGCGAGCTGCAGTATCAGGACCACAGCGGCTGGTACACCGGAATCAACGTGCAGTCGGCCTCGCGCACGGCAGTGGACTATGCCAATACCCTGTATGCGCCGTCGTACACCATCTGGGGGGCGAACCTGGGGTATGAGGCACCGAAGGGCAACTGGAAGGTGTCGCTGGACCTGAAGAACCTGGCAAACAAGGCGTACGTGACGGCGGTGACGCCGGTGTACAACGCGCGCGGGCAGGATACTGCGTCGTTCTGGCCCGGGGATGGGATTGGCGCGTACGTGGGGGTCGAGTTCAGGTACTGACCACGCAGCAACGTGGTTGATAGCGCGTCCATTACGCATTCGAAATCGAGCGCCGCCCCACGGCGCTCGGTTTCCAGGAGCGCTATTCGCACCGAAGGGCTTCACGGTGCAAGTGGAAGGTTTCAGCATTGACCTGAATCAATCAAACGCCATAGGCGGTGTTGTAAACAGCACACCAAACATATGGGAATGCAGTTTGATGAGCGAGTCCAACCCGGCAACCAGAATTATCTGCAACAATCTTGAACTGGCCGATCAATTGCGCCAGCTGTTGGCGCCCATAGCACCCGATTGCGAAGTGCTGAGTACGCCTGGCAATTGCAGCGCCGTACCACTTTGCCGCTGGCTCGGGGAAGCAAAGTTGGGCTCGGCTGGGCAGGTACAGGCCGCTTTGCTGGATGCCACCGAGGTTCTCGAACAGACCCGACACGCCTTCAAATCCCGCGAACTGGGGCTACTGCGGCGACGCTTGGTTGCATTGCTGGATAAATTGTCGGAAGATCCCCAGTGATGTGAATGTGCCATCACCAGGTTCCGCCCTGCGGGAACCGGCTTTGCCGAGCAGGATAATAGGCCTGAAAGACGAAGCGCCGTGGCAACAAGTTCTTGAACAGAACTTGTTGCCACGGCGCTTTTTTTTGGTTCAGCGGAAAGGAATCTTCACCAACACCAGGGGATGCGAATGAAGGTGACAAAAGACCTCGAGGAATTGCTCAAGCGTATCCGTCTCGATCACGCAGAGATTGCCGAACGCTTTCGCTTTCTCGACTGGAGCGCCGAAGACGCCAGGCGCCTAGGTGCGGCAGCTCAGTACATGGCCCCGTCCCAGCAGGCTTTCGTCGACCATCTGTACCGTCACCTGGCGGAATTCTCCACGCCCTCTGCATTGCTTCGCACACCGGAGGTCACCGCCCGTTTGAAGCAGAGCCAGGCCGAGTACTACCAGTGCCTGTGGGGCGGCCCCTACGATGAAACCTACGTCAACGGCCGCCTGCGTATCGGCGTGATCCACCAGCAGATCGGCCTGGAACTGAAGTGGTACCTCGGCAGCTATCGGCTGTACCTCGACGACATGCTGGAAAGCGTGTTTGGCAACAGCCCGGATGCCACGCTCTATTCAAGCCTGTTGAAGGCGGTGTTCTTCGACATGACGCTGGCCATCGATACCTACAGTGCGGCCCAGCACAAGGCGCTGGAAGATAGCGAGGCTCGCTTCGCCCGCGCGCTACGCGGTGCCAACGACGGGCTATGGGACTGGCACGTCGACCAGGATCGGCTTTACGTCTCGGAGCGCTGGGCCAGCATGCTCGGCCTCAGCCGCGATAGCATCGGCGAGAGCAGTTCCAGTTGGTTCGGCCGCGTGCACCCGGATGACCTGCCGGATTTTCGCCATGCCATCGATGCCCATCTACAAGGGCAGACATCGTCCGTTCACCATGAGTACCGTATCCGCAAGCACAACGGTGACTACATCTGGGTCCTCGTGCGAGGGGTCGCCGAAATGACCACCCCTGGCGAGCTACGCATGGCTGGCTCGCAGTCCGATATCAGTGCACGCAAGGATGCCGAGCAGCGCCTCCAACATACCGCCCAGCACGACCCGTTGACCGGCCTGGCCAACCGCATCCGGCTTGACGAGCAGATGCAGAAGACCTTCAGGAAGCAGCGCAAGGGCGGTGACTACGAGGCGTTGCTGTTCATCGATCTGGACCGCTTCAAGCTGATCAACGATAGCCTCGGCCACAACGTCGGTGATCGCGTGCTGGTGGAAGTGGCTGTGCGCTTGAAAGAATCCCTGCGCCCCACTGACCAACTGTTCCGCTTCGGCGGCGACGAATTCATCGTCCTGCTTCACGACCTCACCTGCGACCGCGACGCCGAGCAGATATCCCAGCGCATCCTCGACAACCTGCACCAACCGCTGCACATGGACGGTCGTACCCTGGTGGTCAGCGCCAGCATCGGTATCGCGCCATTGCACGACAATGGCAAAGCCCTGGATGTGCTGCAGGCTGCCGACCTTGCCCTCTACCGAGCCAAGTCTGCCGGCAAGGCGCGCTTCGCCCACTACGACGAAACATTGCAGGACACCGCACAGCAGCATCTGGAACTGGAGTCCGCGCTAGGCCAGGCACTGCAACAGAATGAATTCGAACTGTACTACCAACCGATCTATCGCCTGGACCAAGGGACACCGCTGGTGACCGGGGTCGAAGCGCTGCTGCGGTGGCGCCATGGCGAACGCTTGATCTCGCCACTGGAGTTCATCCCTGCGCTGGAGGAGTCGGGAGAGATCATCCGCGTCGGCGAATGGGTACTGCGCCAGGCTTGCCAGCAGACCCGAGCCTGGCAACTGGCCGGGCATGAGCGCCTGCGCTGTTCGGTGAACATTTCCAGCACCCAATTGCAACAAGCCGACTTCACCCTCCGGCTGATCGATATCCTGCAAGAAAGCGGCCTGCCTCCCGCCAGCCTGATCCTGGAGATCACCGAAAGCCAACTGATGCATGACGACATGGACACATTGGCCTGCCTGCATGAGTTGACCAGCCTTGGTGTTCTGCTGGCGCTTGACGACTTCGGCACGGGTTACTCCTCGCTTGGTTACCTCACACGCTTTCCGCTGCACATCCTCAAGCTCGACAAGAGCTTCATCACCGGCGTTCCTTACGAGAACAAACAGAGCGCGATCAGCCAGGCGATCATCGTTCTCGGCCGTAGCCTTGGTCTGGAAGTAGTGGCCGAAGGCATCGAGAGTTCGGCACAACTCGAATTCGTGGTGGGTGAAGGCTGCCATTACGCCCAAGGCTACTGGTTCAGTCGGCCACAACCTGCCGCCCAGATACAACATCTGCTCAGCACAGAAGACCGTTTCGAGGGGAGCGCAGTTACCCGGCGGGTACCCATCAGTTCAGGAGAAAAACAATGAAAACCAATCTTCCGGTCAGTGGTCGTGCCGTCGAATTCAGCGCAAACGCGAACATTCTTTCAACAACCAACCCCAAGGGCGCCATCACCTACGTCAATCCCGACTTCATCAACATCAGCGGGTTCAGTGAAGCCGAATTGCTCGGCGTCAATCACAACATCGTGCGCCACCCGGACATGCCGCCAGAAGCTTTTGCGCATATGTGGCAGACACTCAAGGATGGGCGCTCGTGGATGGGGCTGGTAAAGAATCGCTGCAAGAACGGTGACCACTACTGGGTCAGCGCCTACGTCACGCCGATGCAGCGCAATGGCGAAACAGTGGAATACCAATCGGTTCGCACGCTACCGGCCAAAGCGCTGGTGGATGCTGCTGAACATCTCTATGCACAGTTGCGTAGTGGTAGAAAGACCAACTGCCTGCGTATGTCACGGCTGTCCGTCGGCATGCGCCTGGCACTTGTCAGCACTGGCGTGAACTTGCTGTTCTTTGCGGCCTTGGGATTACTGGGCGCGTTGTCCTGGAGCCATGCCGCCCTCTCCATGCTGCTATCGAGCTTGCTGCTCGGCGGCCTGTTACGCTTCAGCCTGCGCCCCCTCGACGCCCTTGCCCGAAAAGCCAGGAATATCGCCGACAACCCTCTGAGCCAGATACTTTACAGTGGCCGCCGCGACCAATTTGGCCAGATCGATTTCACTCTGCAGATGCTCGAAGCCGAGACCCGGGCAATAGTCGGACGCATTGCCGATTCGTCCCGCCAGTTGAGCAAGGAAGCCGAAGAGCTCGTGTCTGCAGTGGACAACAACAATTGCGCGACCCTCCGCCAGCAGGGGGAAACTGCCCAGGTAGCCAGCGCAATAACCCAGATGGCCAGCAGTGTGCAGGAAGTGGCGCGCAACGCTCAGCTCACCGCCAGCGCCGCGAACCTGGCCAACCAGGAATCCGACCGCGGCCACCAACTGGTCGAGCAGACCCGCCAGCACATTGATAGCCTCGCCAGCGAGGTACAACAGACCAGCATGGTGATTCATCAACTGGAACAGCATGGCAATGAAATTGACCGCGTACTCGAGGTGATTCAAAGCATCGCCGAACAGACCAACCTGCTTGCCCTCAATGCCGCCATCGAGGCTGCCCGCGCCGGCGAGGCCGGCCGCGGTTTTGCAGTGGTCGCCGACGAGGTGCGCGGGCTGGCTTCGCGGACCCAGCAATCTACCGCGCACATCCAGGGCACCATCGATACCTTGCGACGCTCCACCGGGGATGCCGTACTTGCGATGCAGCGCAGCCACAGCAAGGCCGGCGTCAGCGTCGAGCAGGCACTGCTGGCCGCCCGGGCGCTGGACGGGATCACCCAGCGTGTCGATGAGATAAGCGGCATGAGTGTGCAGATCGCTGCCGCCGTAGAGGAGCAGAGCGCGGTGGGTGACAGCATCCAGTGCAACCTGGCCGGTATCAGTCAAACCACCCAGAAAAGCGTGCTTGCCAGCAACCAGAGTCGCACCACTGCCGCCCACGTCGCCAAGCTGGCCGAACGCCTTCAACTGCTGTCGGCGCAGCTTTGGGGGCGCAAGCGCAATGATGGCAGCCACTCCCAGCTGGACGTTGCTGGCTGGGAGGGGCTGGACTCCGAGACTGGTCAGTTGAGGGTCAAATCCCTGTGTTCTGCGAGTGGCAGGGCCAGCACGATGTACCCTTCGAAAACACCGTAAGCACCGCTGTCGTAGGTAGCGCTGATCAAGGCGAAGCGCGCCTTCTGGTCACTGCCTGGGGTGTAGACGCCCGCCTCGGCGCTACCGGGGCCGTAGCGCAATTGCCAATCGATTTGATTCGGCTCCTGGAGGTTGCCATTGATCCTTGCCTCCAGGACCGCCTCCCGGCCCGTCGGGTCAACTTTGGCACTGATCACTATCGGGGTTTTACTCCCCATTTCGGTGACCAGCACACATTCGCAAATTTGTTTGCTCACGGGGTCCTGCACCTGGACCTCTTCAACGACAAAGGCAGCTGTGCCAGTGTCCGCAGGGCTGGTGACCGACATGGCCTGCCCCTTGCCCAGGGGCTTGCCTTGATATTGCCATTGCAATGCAAGGGGGTCACCGAGCACCCAGGCATTGAAGTCCACTTTGCTGTTGGGCGGTGCAACCACGATCGAAGGGTTGGCGTGCAGTGTCTGGCTCACCACCGTTATCAAGGCGCAACGTTGAATGGCGCGGTTCGCCTTGTCGGTCGCCGTCACCAGCACCTGGGCAAACGACTTTGTCATGTCGCTGGCCGCTGGTGCGGTCAGAACACCCTTGGGGTCAATGGAAATCCGCACATTATCCGCCAAACCAGACACTGCTTCGGCGGACCACTCCACATTGCTTGAGGCAGGCTCGGTCACGAATGACTGCCTAGCAGTTGCAAGCAGGGTTTTCTCCATCGGGCTGATAGTGAAACTGGCTGCTGCAGGGTTAACCTGGCCGAAATAGACTGTGTCGCTTGGTGTCTGCAGGTTTGTGCCCTTGATGGCGTTATCAAAATTGAGCCGCACAATGTCGTTTGCCAGTGCCTGTGTGGTAGGTAACACAGACATGTCGTGTTTCAACTTCGCTAACAGGATGTCCTGAATACTGGTCAACTTCGGAGAAGCAAGCCCTTTGAAAAGGTCTCTGAGTCCGCTTGTCAACTGACTGATAATAGGCCACAACAGCAAGTTTGTTATAGGGTCTACCCCCCAACCTGCAGGCGGCTTGATTTTAGCGAAAGCAGGCTGATAAGCGATCGATTCGCTAAATGCATAGGAATCATGTACCAGGCGCATCTCGGCACGACCATCCAGATGATATTCGAACAGCATATGATAATGAAATCTGCCTTCGGCAGGTTTCAGAAAATCACTTTGATCAAACTTGAACTCATCCAACATCCGCTGGAGGTCGCCAGTGGTATCATCGAAGGCCAGGATCTCGGCGAACACGGAGCCATGCGGAGACAGACTAAGCGTAACCTTGTCAGCGGTCTTGGAGATAACCACCTCACCGCGCATGTCCAGACTGGCTTCTTTCAGTTCAAGTTCCGCGTTGACCTTCCAAACCCTGGAAGGCGTTGTAATATCGAACGTCTCTTTCACCCGCTGTGTCGGCAAATGGATATGTCCCGCCGTACAGGAAAGGAATTGCCGTTGATCAAGGGCTTGACGCATTGTGAACTCAGCCCCTTCGATCACTTTCTTCAGTTGCTCTGCCACTTGGGCCAGCATCAGGCGTTCTGTATCAAACAATATGCTAGCGGAATAATCACCGTCATTGGGTATCGCATACCTGTAATCCGCACCGGGGTAATTCCCGCCTGCCCCATCCTGCATGTCGACAAGAACCATAACTCCACCTGCCGCATCGGACGACGACCTTGCCCTGGCCCGAGTACGCAGGGCAAACGAGGCCGGGCGGTGCAGCTCGATCGCACTTCCTGCCAACTTGCCGAGAGGAAGCTGACGTTGAGCATCACCCCATGCAGAAAACTTCTGCCTGAAAAACTCGGTCAACAGTCGACTTTCACCGTTATAGTACGGCATGGAAAATTCTTCACTGTTGCTGAGGTCAAGTTTTATCATGCAATCGGAGTCCACCGTACCGCCTGACGCCGCCAAAGCAATATCCAGGTTCAGTACAGCAGCTTGCACAGGCGCTATCACATTCAGTTGGAGCAAACGCCATTGACCGCCTTTGTTCACCATTGAGTACGCATTCGCTTCTGCAATTGCCATTTGCAGGTGAGCCTTGTTCTGGGCAAGGTCGGCATCAAACACCAATCTTGGCAAATTCAGGCTACACTTGGACAAGGCAAAGCGATGGGCCGCCCCATTGCGGATATAACCGGAAATGGACGGCCATTTTTCCGCCGTTCTGGAGCGCCTGATGGATTCTTCCTTCAAGACAAGGTTGATCTTGTCTCCATCAATAAAGCAGAGCATATCCCATCCCAGCAAGCGTGTTTCCTTGCCCAGCCATGCGAGGAGTTCGGAGGTTGAATAATCCATGTTCTTCTCCGTTGGTGTTCTCAAAACGGTAAAGCCTATTACGCCGAGAATTTGCTTACGCAACAACTGGCAGTTCTGATAGGCGTCATGCCTGGAGCACGGGGGTAAACTACTGCGCTGCTTCTTCAGAGCAGAAAACGAGACGCCAACCTCACAAGCCGGCCTGCGTGGTCGGCCCCAGCTTGGGCGACTTCTGCAGCAACCCTCGTGGCAACTGGAAACCTTTGAAAGGCTCTTGCGTGATAGGGTTGAAGGCTTTCTGCGCGTTAAGCCTGTAGCGCATCACACCATCGCCGGCCCTGAAGCTCAGGTCCACGCTGGTCGCCGTGCGCCCATTGAGCGAGCCACGGCTGAGCAAGCGGAACATCGACCAGGGGCCACGGTACTCAAGGCTGCTGCTGTTCCCGTTCTGCCGGAGCAAGGTCAGGTTACTGCGCACCTGCTGCCCCAAGGTATTGGGCCAGACGATACCGGTGATCTGGCTCGGGCCATGGGTGTAGGGAATCAATTGACCGTCCAGGTCCAGCAAGCTTGTACGCTGGTTGGCACTCAGGCCCAACGGCTCGATGCTGAACTGCACACTGAGGTTGCCGCGCTGATCGAAGAAGGTCTCACGGATACGATCTGCCCGCTCCAGCTGTTCGAGCACATCACTGCGGATCAGCGACTGCCCCTGCTGGCCGGCCTGCAGGGCTTCGAGGTTATCCCTCAGGAAGACCTTCAGGTATTGATCATGGAACTGCTGCAGCCGCCCCTTCGGCCCGAAGAAGGCTTCAAAGTCGTCCAGCGAAGCGTCGGGAGCTTTCACGACGAAGGGGTAGCGCCCTGCCAGGCGCTGCTGGAAGAAGCTGTACACCTCGGCGTCCCAGCGTCGCTCCAATTCGCGCAGGGCTTCGACATTCAGCACTTGTGCTGTTTGATCGGCCATTTTTCTGACCTGGTGGTTGATCGGTTCCGGTAAGCCGGTGGCCACCCGCTGCAGGGTGCCGATGGGGTCTTGCCCTGTCATCGAGAATCGCTGATGCACGGCCTGCAGCGCGGCCTTGCCTCGGTCGGGGCTGTCCTGCACCGCCTTGGCGTAGTCGTGCACGGCCGCGATGGCAGCAAGAGTCTCGTCGTAGTAGCTGGGTTTCTCACCGGTTGCCTGCAGCATGGCACTCAGCCCGGCAAAGGCCCGCTGAATGGCCCAGGCCTGTTGTTGATCAGGCCTGCCACTTGTCGGCTGCAACGCTTCGACCTCCCCGGCTGCCTCAGCGACAACGGCTGATGAAAGCGAAGTGTTGTCCCTCACTGTGTCCAGCAACCGATGCAGGGGCGCTGCTGACCCGGTCAACTGCTGCAGGATTGCGACACCATGATCCAGGTCGCGGAAGTCGGCCACCGAGAAGGCGTTCAAGGCACGCCGCCAACTGTCAATGAAATCGGCGCTGTACAGGTTACGTAGCCGCTCGCCCAGCGCCTCCCGGTCGGCATCCGAGTAATCGAGCTGGTCGCGCTCGCCCAGTGCCCACTGGTCGATCATCGCCATCTCTGCAAACCGCTGGCTACGTGGCTCGAAGTACTCTTTGAAGCCCTTGGCGGTGAGCATTGGCGCTATCAGGACACCCTCCCCCTGCCTGAAGCCGGGTGAGGCCACGTTGGCTTGATGGAATGCTGACTTCGTCCAGCAGTGGTTGTGTGTAGCTGATGTCACTGGCCTGACCGCCAGAGAGAAGGAAGCGCAACGGTATCCCATTGGCATCGCAGAGCATGTGTTCGGTTGTCAGGCCACCGCGACTGCGGCCTAGAGCGTGATCGGCAGGCTCGTCAGCCCCCCTTTCTTCCCGGCGCCAGAAGAGGCTCGGGTTGCTCGTACAGCAGGTGAGCCGATCATCCAGGTTTGCAAATCGATCAAGCCTCGCTCATTCAATCTCAGGTGCAAGCGTTCCGGCATATGTCGCCACGCTGCGCCCGAACAGAGTATCCAGAGCACGCCAGCGAGCATCAGGCGGTCGCTCAGGCGGGCTGCCCGCGGCCATGGCTTTCAGTGATGAGATCGGCGACCACAGTCCAAGCCTCATCCTAGAGTTCGTAACGCTTTGCCATCACAGAATGCCTTTCCGTCGATGCGGGCGGACTCTGCAGTTTCAGCGTTCGAGGGGCGGTGATTGGGTTACTTGGGATTTCGTACAAAGCCTGGAAAGGCCCGAATGCCCATGGATCCTGATGGATCTGACTGAAACGAAAAAAGACGCCGAAGCGTCTTTTTTCAATGATCTACAGACTTTCATGAAACCCTGTAAATCTATATTTGGAGCGGGAAACGAGACTCGAACTCGCGACCCCGACCTTGGCAAGGTCGTGCTCTACCAACTGAGCTATTCCCGCGTCGTGATGGGTGCCATTCTAGCGATTTCTAAAACAGCGTCAACCCCTTGATTCAAAAAAACTTTTATTTCTGCTCCGAGCCTTCGCGCAGGTGCGGCCAGGCGGCCAGCAGGTAGTGCACCATCGACCACAGGGTCAGCCCCGCCGCCACAAGCAGCAGCGCGTAACCGAGGATTACCCAGAAGGTCACCGCCGGCGGGTTGCCCAGCAGGATCACCAGCGCCAGCATCTGTGCCGCGGTTTTCCACTTGCCAAGGTTGGACACCGCCACATGCGCCCGCGCGCCCAGTTCGGCCATCCACTCGCGCAGCGCCGAAACCACGATCTCGCGGCCGATGATCACCGCGGCCGGCAGGGTCAGCCAGAAGTTGGCGTGGGTCTGCACCAGCAGCACCAGGGCCACCGCCACCATCAGCTTGTCGGCCACAGGGTCGAGGAAGGCACCGAACGGCGTGCTCTGCTGCAGGCGGCGCGCCAGGTAGCCGTCCAGCCAGTCGGTGGCGGCGGCAACGGCGAACACGCTGCTGGCGGCCATGTAGCTCCAGTGGTAGGGCATATAGAACAGCAGGATGAAAATCGGGATGAGCAGGACGCGTAGAACGGTGAGCAGGTTTGGAATATTCATCGGTACGACTGGCCGCAAGTTGAGCCCGCATTCTACTCGCTATGCAGGCTGGCATAAATCGACTCGGCAAGCTTTTTACTGATGCCGGGTGCTTTGGCGATTTCATCGACACTGGCGCGGTTGAGCTCCTGCAGGCCGCCGAAATGTTTCAGCAGGTCGCGCCGGCGCTTGGGCCCTACCCCGGCCACATCCTCCAGGCTGGACACCCGGCGGGCCTTGCCGCGGCGGGCGCGGTGGCCGGTGATGGCGAAACGGTGGGCCTCGTCGCGGATCTGCTGAATCAGGTGCAAGGCCGGTGAGTCGCCCTTGAGGGTGAACTCATGGTGCACGTCGTTCAGGTACAGGGTTTCGAAACCGGCCTTGCGCGTCACGCCCTTGGCCACGCCAAGCAGGGTCAGGTCGCTGAAGCCAAGCTCCTGCATCACGTCACGGGCCATGTTCAGCTGGCCTTTGCCGCCGTCCACCAGCAGCACGTCGGGCAGCTTGCCCTCGCCATCCTTGATGCGCCCGTATCGGCGGGTCAGGGCCTGGTGCATGGCGGCGTAGTCGTCACCAGCGGTGACGCCTTCGATGTTGAAGCGGCGGTAGTCGGACTTGAGCGGGCCTTCGGGGCCGAACACCACGCAGCTGGCCACGGTGGCTTCGCCGCTGGAATGGCTGATGTCGTAGCACTCCAGGCGCTGCGGCACCTCGTCCAGGCCCAGCACCTCGGCCAGGGCCTCGAAACGTGCGGCCATGTGCTGGCGGTTGGCCAGGCGGGCATTGAGCGCCTGCTCGGCGTTGGTCACCGCCAGCTGCTGCCAGCGGGCGCGGGTACCGCGTACCCGGTGGCTGATGGTCAACTCGCGGCCGCGCAGGGTCTGCAGGGCTTCGCTGATGGCTGCGAAGTCTTCGTGCACCACGTTGACGATCAGTTCGCCCGGCAATTCACGCTCGGCATTGCCCAGGTAGTACTGGGAAAGGAACGCGGCCATCACTTCGGCCACCTCCTCCTCGATGCCCACCTGCGGGAAGAAATTCTTGCTGCCCAGCACCCGCCCGCCGCGCACGCTGATCAGGTGCACGCAGGCGCCACCGGGGTTGACGAAGGCGGCGATAACGTCGACGTCGCCGCTGCCGCCTTCGATGTACTGCTGGTCCTGGACGCGGCGCAGCAAGGCGATCTGGTCGCGCAACTCGGCAGCCTTCTCGAAATTGAGGGCCATGGCGGCCTTCTCCATCTCGGCATTGAGCTCGTTGCCCAGTTGCTGGCTACGCCCTTCGAGGAACATCACCGAGTGGCGCACGTCCTCGGCATATTCCTCGGCGGTCACCAGGCCCGTGCAGGGCCCTTTGCAGCGTTTGATCTGGTACTGCAGGCATGGCCGGGTGCGGTTGGCGTAGTAGCTGTCTTCGCACTGGCGCACCGAAAAGGCCTTTTGCAGCAGGCTGAGGCTTTCGCGAATGGCGCCGGCGCTGGGGTACGGGCCAAAGTAGCGGCCCTTGGCCTTCTTCGCCCCACGGTGAATGCCCAGCCGCGGGAACTCGCCGTCGGAAAGGAACACGTAGGGGTAGGATTTGTCATCGCGCAGCAGGATGTTGTACGGCGGCCGCCACTCCTTGATCAGGTTCTGCTCCAGCAGCAGCGCCTCGGTTTCGTTGGCGGTGATGGTGGTTTCGACCTGGGCGATGCGGGCCACCAGCGCGGCGGTCTTGGGCGCCAGGCCGGTCTTGCGGAAATAGCTGGCCAGGCGCTTCTTGAGGTTCTTGGCCTTGCCCACGTAAAGCAGCCGGGCTTCGCCGTCGAACATCCGGTAGACGCCCGGGCGACCACTGCAGGTAGCCAGGAATGCGCTGGCATCGAAAACTTGGGACATGAGGTTTTACAGGCTTGCGTCGACCATACCGTGGCGAACGGCCAGCAAGGTCAGTTCGACGTCGCTGGTGACCGAGAGTTTTTCAAAGATCCGATAACGGTAAGTATTGACGGTCTTGGGCGAGAGGCACAACTTGTCGGAGATGATCTGCACTTTCTGGCAGCCGACGATCATCAGGGCAATCTGGATTTCCCGTTCCGACAAGGCATCGAACGGCGAGCCCTGTGGCTGGAATGGCTTCAGCGCCATCTGCTGGGCAATCTGGGGGCTGATGTAGCGCTGGCCGGCGAAGGCCAGGCGGATGGCCTGGACCATTTCGTCAAGGCCGGCGCCCTTGGTCAGGTAGCCAGCAGCGCCGGCCTGCAGCAGGCGCGTGGGGAACGGGTCTTCCTCGCACACGGTCACGGCAACCACCTTGATGTCCGGGTGGCTGCGCAGCAGCTTGCGGGTGGCCTCCAGGCCGCCGATGCCGGGCATTTTCACGTCCATCAGCACCACATCCGGCTTCAGTTCACGGGCCAGCCTGAGCGCCGACTCGCCCGAATCGCCCTCACCCACCACCTGCAGGCCATCGATGTCGGCCAGCATGCGTGTAATACCGGTTCGTACCAGATCGTGATCGTCGACCACTAAGACCCTAATCAAGCACACACCTCGTCAGCAGGGCGATTGGATCCCGCCACCTTAACAAAATTTTTCACGGCGGACCTAACGCATTCCTTCTGTCAGAAACACCTGACGTTCAACCGTGAGCGGCCTCACTGTCTGCCGGGATTTGTCGTTGTTGGTCAAACGCCGCAACAAGTGCCAGAGTGCCGCCTGATCGTCGCACGACAACTGCCGGAAAGCCCCCAGCAAACCGGACTCATCGGCGCTCAGCCCTTCGAGCGGTGCCGGGGTGCGGATACCGCTGAGCACATAGAGTGCATCCACGCCCCGGGTTGCCAATGCCGCCAGGTAATCGACCCGCGGCGAGCGTTCACCACTCTCGTATTTGCCCTGGGCATTGGGTTCGACCCCGCCGATATCGCCAAACACGCGCTGGGTCATCCCCAGACGCTCACGCTCTTCCCGCAGCCGCGGACCGATTCCATTCATGGGGGGCTCCTTATCCCTGATCACACTCATGTACGGCCTACCCACCTGCAGGCGGCCGTGAACGCCTGAGGTCACTATGCCGATGCTCACCAGTCGCGACAAGCCATCATTGAGCTATTAGTCGATCGTGCGCTGCATGCGCACAAAGCATTCGTCCTCACCCATTTCGACGAAGCCGTGGCGCTGGTAGAGCACACGCGCCGGGTTGCTGCGAAACACCATCAGCCGCAGCAGCGGCAAGTGCCGCTGGCGGGCCCACAGTGCCAACTGCTCCAGCACCCAGCTGCCGACCCCACGCCCACGGTGCTCGGGTAGCAGGTGCAACTCGCGAATGAACAACGCCTGGCGGTCCTGGCTGAGGCTGCAGAAGCCGAGCACCGCGTCGCCTTCGGTCACCAGCCACTGCTCGCGCCAGCCCCAGGCTTCGTCGAAGGCTTCCTCTAGCCACAGCAGGTCGTATTCGCGGTAGTACGGCAGCATGGCGCGGCGCGTGAGGTCGCGGGCGAAGGTGCGGTGGGAGTCGTTGGCGGGGGTCAGTTTTAGAGGCATGGGTTCTCTGGTCTGGCAGCTCTTGCACTGTCGTTTGTAGGAGCGGCCTTGTGTCGCGACAGGGCTGCACAGCAGCCCCGGGATTTCGGCATGGAGCCATTATTGCCGGGGCCGCTCTGCGGCCCTGTCGCGACACAAGGCCGCTCCTACAGGGGTCAGCACAGTCCCGATAAATCATTATCGCTCATTGGGCGTAGCACACGGGCGAACTGCCGGGCCCACGGCGATCCAGTTCGTCCTCCAGCCATTCAGCCAACACCCGGGCATTGTTGTGCTCGGTATCCTTGCCCGCATAAAGCAATGTCAGCGTGCCCTTTCCGGCCAGGTCCAGCAGCGGGTACCAGTGCTCGGGGTGGGCCGCCAGCTCTTGCTGGTAACGCTTGCTGAAGCCGGCGAAATCCACTTCACCCTGGTGAAACGCCTTGCGCAACTCATCCGAGGGTGCAACTTCGCGCAACCACTGCCCGTGCAGGTCTTCCTTGCGCTTGTTACGCGGCCAAAGGCGATCGACCAGCACGCGCTGGCCGTCGTCTTGCTCAACCGCATCGTAGACACGCTTGCAGCGAATCATGGGTTTCTCCTGCCACTACCGTCCGTCTTGAGCCTAGATAAATCATTGATCGAGGTCACGGCCGGGTTACGAATTGTTTCTATGCTCAAGGCCTTCGGCACCTTTGCCTCACGCCAACCGGAGCCGCCATGGCAACCCCTTCACTGGCCAGCCTGCCGCAACTGGCCCAACGCGATGCCCGCCCGCAACTTGCCCACAAGCCCGGGCGTGCCACCCTGGTGTTGTTCTTCGGCCTGCTGCTGGCCGGCATCGCCTACACCGCCTGGAGCCTGAAGCAGGATGTGACGGCCAGCGGCACGGTAATCACCACGGTCACACCATTCCTGCTGCTGGGCCTGGCGTTGCTGATTGCCCTGGGCTTCGAGTTCGTCAATGGCTTCCATGACACCGCCAACGCAGTGGCCACCGTCATCTACACCCACTCGTTGCCGGCCCCCGTCGCCGTGGTTTGGTCCGGGCTGTGCAACTTCCTCGGCGTGCTGCTTTCCAGCGGCGCGGTGGCGTTCGGCATCATCGCCCTGCTGCCGGTGGAGCTGATTCTGCAGGTCGGCTCCTCGGCCGGCTTCGCCATGGTCTTCGCCCTGCTGCTGGCGGCGATCATCTGGAACCTTGGCACCTGGTGGCTGGGCCTGCCGGCCTCATCCTCGCACACCCTGATCGGTTCGATCATCGGCGTGGGCGTGGCCAATGCGCTGATGCACGGGCGCGACGGTACCAGCGGCGTGGACTGGGCCCAGGCCAGCAAGGTCGGTTATGCCCTGCTGTTCTCGCCACTGATCGGCTTTGCCTGTGCCGCCCTGTTGCTGCTGGCCCTGCGCGCGCTGGTCAAGCGCAAGGCGCTGTACCAGGCACCGGAAGGCCAGACACCACCACCGTGGTGGATTCGCGGCGTACTGATCCTGACCTGCACCGGGGTGTCCTTTGCCCACGGCTCCAACGACGGCCAGAAAGGCATGGGCCTGATCATGCTGATTCTGGTTGGTACCCTGCCGATGGCTTACGCATTGAACAAGACCATGCCCAATGAGCAGGCCATGCAGTTTTCCGCGGTCGCCGAGGTTACCCGCCAGGCACTGGTGCGCGGCGCCCCGCAAGCAGCACCGGCCGACCCACGCCAGGTGCTGACCACGTTCATTGCCGAGCCCAGGGCCAACCCGCAACTGATACCGGCGCTGGCGGCACTGGCCGGCATGATCGGCGAAGAGGTCAAAGGTTATGGCTCGCTCAAGCGGGTACCGGCCGAAGCCATGGCCAACGTGCGCAACGACATGTACCTGACCAGCGAAGCCATCCGCCTGATCGAGAAGAACCAGCTGGTGGTGTTCGATGCAGGCACCCGCAGCCAGGTGCTGCTGTTCAAGACCCAGCTGGACGATGCCACCCGCTACATCCCGCTGTGGGTGAAAGTGGCCGTGGCCATCGCACTGGGGCTCGGTACCATGGTCGGCTGGCGGCGCATCGTGGTGACGGTAGGCGAGAAGATCGGCAAGACCCACCTCAGCTATGCCCAAGGGGCTTCGGCCGAAGTGGTGGCAATGTGCACCATTGGTGCGGCGGACATGTTCGGGCTGCCGGTGTCGACCACCCACGTGCTGAGTTCCGGGGTGGCCGGGACCATGGTGGCCAACGGGTCGGGGATACAGAAGCGCACGCTGGTCAACCTGCTGATGGCCTGGGTGCTGACCTTGCCGGCAGCGATGCTGTTGGCCGGCAGCCTGTACTGGCTGCTGCACCACATTTTCTGAAAAGCTGGAATACGCCCCTTGTAGGAGCGGCCTTGTGTCGCGAAAGGGCTGCAAGGCAGCCCCAGCGATTTATGCATCAGTGCTGAAATCCCGGGGCCGCCTTGCGGCCCTTTCGCGACACAAGGCCGCTCCTACAATGGCCGGTGCATGCACATAAGGCCAGTGTTGCCTGATCAGCCTGGGATTTTCAGGCCCCGCTGCACGGCCGGCCGCTCGAGGAACGCCGCCAGCACCCGCTGCACTTCCTTGAACTGATCGAAGCCAACCAAATCTCGGGCGTTGTAACGCTCAACCAGGTTACGCACCCACGGGAAGATCGCGATATCGGCAATGCTGTACTCGTCGACCATCCATTCCCGGCCTTTCAGATGGCGGTCCAGAACACCGAGCAGGCGCTTGGACTCGTTGACATAACGGTCCCGCGGGCGCTTGTCCTCGTATTCCTTGCCAGCAAAGAAATGGAAGAACCCGACCTGGCCGAACATCGGCCCGATGCCACCCATCTGGAACATCAGCCACTGCAAGGTCTGGTAACGCTGGGCCGGGTCGTGGCTGAGCAACTGGCCGCTCTTCTCCGCCAGGTACTGCAGGATCGCTCCCGACTCGAACAGCGGCAGCGGCTGGCCGCCCGGGCCATTGGGGTCGAGGATGGCGGGGATCTTGTTGTTGGCGCTGAGCGAGATGAACTCGGGGCTCAGCTGGTCATCGTTGTCGAAGCTGACCTTGTGCGGCTCATAGGCCAGGCCGATCTCTTCAAGCATGATCGACACCTTGACGCCGTTGGGCGTCGGCAGCGAATACAGCTGCAGGCGCTCGGGGTGTCTGGCGGGCCACTTGCGGGTAATGGGGAAAGCACTGAGATCGGTCATGATCAACCTTGCCTGGGGAATGAACCTCTCACTTTAGAGACATCCCCGGCCGCTGACCATCACCGACCACTCATCAGCACCGGCGGCTCAGGCCTGGCCGTGGGCCTTGAGCTTGAGCTTTTCGGTATCGACGCGAACGAACACCGAGTCGGCAGTCACTGTCAGCACATCGTCGGCCCAAACTTCGCAGAGCACCCGGGTCTTGCGCCCTACCTCACCTTCCACACGCGCCTTGAGCAACAATTCGACGCCCATGGGCGTGGGCTTGAGGTAGTTCAGGCCAAGGCTGCCAGTGACACAGTCGATGCGCGGCAGGCTGCCCGCTTCGCGACCTTCGTTGCGGTAGTGGTAAGCCATTGCCGTCCAGTTGGAGTGACAGTCGACCAGCATCGCCAGCAGCCCACCGTAGACCAGGCCGGGCCAGCCGATGAAGGTGCTGTCAGGCGCGTGCCGGCACACTAGGTGGATGCCGTCGGTGTCCCAGTGGCTTTGCAGGTGCAGGCCGCTGGGGTGGGAGCAACCGCAGCCGTAGCAAGTGCCGTCGGGTGCGGCGAGGGCCTGGAGGGAAAGGGGGTGGTCGTTCATACGCTTCCTGTGCTTATTGATATGGGGGGCGCGCAACGCCCCCACATTAAAGCAGAAACATCAGGCCGTCTGGGCAACCACCCTGGCGCGCCGCTGGGTCAGCGAAACCAGGAGGATGAACGCGGTCACCCCGGCGGTCATCAGCGTCTCGTAGCGGTAGGCATCGCTGAACAGCATGTAGCCCAGCACCATGACGATGGTGCCGATCACCAGCCAGGTCAGCCATGGGAACAGCCACATCTTCAGCTCCAGCGGCCGCCCTTCACGCTCGGCACGGGCCCGCATGCGCAGCTGCGAAACGGCAATCACCAGGTACACCAGCAAGGCGATGGCGCCGGTGGTGGACAGCAGGAAGCCGAATACCTTGCCCGGGAACACATAGTTGACGAAGCACCCGGCAAAGCCGGCCAGGGTCGAGAAGATGACCGCCACGGTCGGTACGCCAGAGCCGGAAATACGCTTGGTAACGCTCAGCGCCTGGCCGCGGGCACCCAGCGAATAGAGCATGCGCGACGCGGTGTACAGGCCCGAGTTCATGCAGCTGGTCACGGCCACCAGCACCACGATATCCACCAGCAGCTTGGCGCCCGGCACGTTCAGCACTTCCAGCACGCGCTGGAACGAACCCACTGCTTTCAGGCCCGGGTCGTTCCACGCCACCAGCGATACCACCAGGAAGATCGACGCCAGGTAGAAGATGGCGATGCGGTACACCACCAGGTTGGTAGCGCGGCGGATCTTGTCTTTAGGGTTGGCGGTTTCGTCAGCGGCAATGGTGACGATTTCGGCACCGAAGAACGAGAAGATGGTGATCAGCACGCCACCGAGCACGGTGCCGAAACCGTTGGGCATGAAGCCGCCGTTGTCCCACAACCGGCTGACCCCGGACACCTCGGCCAGCGGCCAGACGCCAAACACCGCCAGGCTGCAGACCACGATGAAGGCGATGATCGCCACCACCTTGACCAGCGCGAACCAGTACTCGAAGGCACCGAAGTTCTTCACGCTGATCAGGTTGGTACCCGACAGCACCAGCATGATCAGGAAGGCGAACAGCCACGACGGCACGCCAGGGAAGTAGGCATGCAGGATGTCGGCGCCGGCAATGGCCTCGACCGGAATGATCAGTACCCAGAACCACCAGTACAGCCAGCCGATGGTAAAGCCCGCCCAAGGGCCGATGGCTTCGGAGGCATAGGTGGAAAACGAGCCGCTGTTGGGGTTGGCGATGGCCATTTCGCCCAGCATGCGCATCACCAGCAGGACCAACAGGCCGGTCATGGCGTAGGAGATGAGGATGGCCGGGCCGGCGGTGGCGATGGCGTTGGAGGAACCGATGAACAGGCCGGCACCGATGATGCCGGCGATGGAGATCATGGATACCTGACGGGACGTCAGACCGTGCTGCAGGGAGCGCTGTTTGTTGTTGTGTAGCGAAGCCATGAAGAACCCTCGAATGGGTCGGCCGCAGCGGGGCGGCTGAAGACTGGAGCAGAATTCTTATAAATTTCTGATGTTCGTTGTTGTTGTTTTGCAGATGCCGGAAGCGGGTACTGACCTCCTCTTCGCACGACCGGTTGTAATCGTTGATCCAGGTCAGTATTAATCTATAGGCCGGGGTCAACAAACGACCTTTTCGAAACACATGATTCCGTTACGGAATGAACTCCTTCCTTTTTTGCTCGGTATTTGCCCGTCATGTCCAAACGCCTGATGCCTTCGACCACCGCCCTTCAGTGCTTCGAAGCGGCCGCCCGCCACCTCAGCTTCACCCGCGCGGCCCAGGAACTGCACCTGACCCAGAGCGCCGTCAGCAAGCAGGTGGCGCAGCTCGAGGACATGCTGTCGCACTCGCTGTTCCAGCGCATTCGCCGGCGTCTGCACCTGACCCCGGCCGGTGCGCTGTACCTCACCGAAGTGAACAAGATCCTCACCCAGATCGACATTTCCAGCCGCTACATCCTCAGCTATGGCGACGAGACCGAAGTGCTGCGCATCGCCACCCAGCCCACCTTCGGCGCGCGCTGGCTGGTACCCCGGCTGAAGGGTTTTGGCGACCGCTACCCGCGCATTCACCTGGATATCCGCAATGAGCTGGAGCCGTTCGACCTGGTGCAGGCCAAGGCCGACATTGCGTTTTTCTTCGGCCAGGGCACCTGGCCCGGGGCAACCTGCATCGAGCTGTTCAGCGAGGAAGTGGTGCCGGTGTGCAGCCCGCAGCTGCTGGCCAACCACCGGTTCGACAGCGCCCAGGCGCTGACCGAACACCGCCTGCTGCAGTGCGTGTCGCGCCCGGAGGCCTGGCACGAATGGTTCCTGGGGCTGGGGCTGCATAGCCAGAACAGCTACCACGGGCCCCGCTTCGACACGTTCTACCTGTGCATCCGCGCGGCTATTGCCGGCTGCGGCATCGCCCTGATTCCGCGCTACCTGGTGGCCGAAGAGCTGAGCGAGGGCAAGCTGGTGGTGGCCTGGGACCACCCGGTGGCGAGCAATGGCCGGCACTTCATCGCCCATGCCGAGCATGCGGCCGAAGTGCCCAAGGTCAGGGCCTTCGTGCAGTGGATTCGGGAGCGGGTGGCCGAGGGGGAGTGATATCACCTGGGCGAGCCTCTTCGCGGGTAAACCCGCTCCCACAGGGATCGCACAGCTTTCAAGCGTGGCGCCGTACCTGTGGGAGCGGGTTCACCCGCGAAGAGGCCAGTGCCAGCAATACAAAATCAGCCAAGATCAAGAATCCAGGGAATGATCGCAATCGAATAATTCGTTTGCGGAATAACCTGCCAACACGCTTGGATAATAAGAAATTCGAACAAAGGTCCGCGTGCCCATGAATCAGGAAAGTATCAGCCAATCCATTGCCATCGTTCACCCGATCACACTTTCCCATGGCCGTAATGCCGAAGTCTGGGACACCGACGGCAAACGTTACATCGACTTCGTCGGCGGTATCGGTGTACTCAACCTGGGCCACTGCAACCCGGCCGTGGTCGAGGCGATCCAGGCCCAGGCCGCTCGCCTTACCCACTACGCCTTCAACGCAGCCCCCCACGGCCCATACCTGGCGCTGATGGAGCAACTGAGCCAATTCGTACCGGTCAGCTACCCGTTAGCCGGCATGCTCACCAACAGCGGTGCGGAAGCTGCGGAAAACGCCCTGAAAGTGGCCCGTGGTGCCACCGGCAAACGCGCCATCATCGCCTTCGACGGCGGCTTCCACGGTCGCACCCTGGCCACCCTGAACCTCAACGGCAAGGTCGCCCCGTACAAGCAGCGGGTCGGTGAACTGCCGGGGCCGGTGTACCACCTGCCCTACCCCAGCGCCGACACCGGGGTTACCTGCGAACAGGCCCTCAAGGCCATGGACCGCCTGTTCAGCGTCGAGCTGGCAGTGGAGGACGTCGCGGCGTTCATTTTCGAGCCGGTGCAAGGCGAAGGCGGCTTCCTCGCCCTTGACCCAGCCTTCGCCCAGGCCCTGCGCCGCTTCTGCGACGAGCGCGGTATCCTGATCATCATCGACGAGATCCAGTCGGGCTTCGGCCGCACCGGCCAGCGCTTCGCCTTCCCGCGTCTGGGCATCGAGCCCGACCTGCTGCTGTTGGCCAAGAGCATTGCCGGCGGCATGCCGCTGGGAGCGGTGGTCGGGCGCAAGGAGTTGATGGCAGCGTTGCCCAAAGGTGGCCTGGGTGGCACCTATTCAGGCAACCCGATCGCCTGCGCAGCGGCCCTGGCCAGCCTGGCGCAGATGACCGACGAGAACATCGCTACCTGGGGTGAGCGCCAGGAGCAGGCAATCGTGCGCCGCTTCGAGCGTTGGAAGGCCTCGGGCCTGAGCCCGTTCATCGGCCGCCTGACCGGCGTCGGCGCCATGCGCGGGATCGAGTTCGTCAATGCCGACGGCAGCCCGGCGCCGGCGCAACTGGCCAAGGTGATGGACGCGGCGCGGGCCAAGGGCCTGTTGCTGATGCCCAGCGGCAAGGCGCGGCACATCATCCGCCTGCTGGCACCGCTGACCATCGAGGCCGAAGTGCTCGAGGAAGGCCTGGATATCCTCGAGCAGTGCCTGGCGGAGCTGGGCGCCTGAGAGGAACGGGGGCTTAAAGACCCAGTTCCTGCGGGGTGAGCATGTCGGACTCGAAGGCAATCCAGCCGCCTTCGAGTTCGGCGTGGCCGTTGACGATCGGGCCGTAGTAGGTCAGGCCGTTCTCCAGGGTCACGCAGATGTGCGTGGCGTTCTTTTCGGGGGCTGCGAGCGTACCGACGAAATGCACCTTCTTCAGCGTTTCGGTCACCGCTTCCAGGCCAACGCGCATGTTGGGGTTTTCCGAGGCTTCGGCGTCGCCGCCACGGTCTTCGGCGCTGACGGTGATGGTGGCGATGTACGGGTACTTGGTGCTCAAGCGGGTTACCTCTGTGGGTGTGTAGGCGTATGGGCGCGTAGAGTACGGCAGGTGATCTCCATTGTCTCTACTGGCCTCTTCGCGGGTAAACCCGCTCCCACAGGTACTGCGCACGCCTTGGGCAATGTGCGGTCCCTGTGGGGAGCGGGTTTACCCGCGAAGAGGCCGGGCCTGCAAAAGGTGATCTGAATGCCCCGATCTGTTAGGGTGCCCGCCGATGCACGCCACACCACACGAGGATCCCGAGTGAGCGCCGAAGAACCCCTGATCGCCGACCTGTTCGAGGTCGACAAACGCCTGTCCCTCAAGCCCGTGGTGGACTTCAACAGCTACCTGCGCAACGCCTTCGGCGAAGGCCCGTGCCGTTGCCATCGCTGCACCGAAGGTGGCGACCAAGGCACCTACAGCCACGCCCACACCTTCACCTTCGACGGCCGCCAATGGCACCGCCGCTTTGCCAGCACCTCCGGCAGCGACGTCGCCCAGGCCCTGAAAAAGGCCTGGCTGTCGTACACCAAGGCCGATCTCAACCTGATCGGCGCACTGGACCTGGCCACCCTCAAGACCTTCACCGAAGCCGCCCTGCACACGCGCCTGCTGGCCCTGCTGCCTGCCAGCGGCCTGGCCCGCGAAGTGGATGGCCAGTGGCTGCTGCAAGCCCAGGCCGACTGACGGCCCGGCGGTAAAGCAGGATTCTCCCGTTCTGCTACCGTGGGAGAATCCGCTCATCCGCAGGTAGTCCGCCATGGCCCGTACAACGCCCATCGAGCTGTACCGCAATATCGGTATCGTCGCCCACGTGGACGCCGGCAAGACCACGACCACCGAGCGGATCCTGTTCTACACCGGGGTCAACCACAAGATGGGCGAAGTGCACGATGGTGCCGCGACCATGGACTGGATGGCCCAGGAGCAGGAGCGCGGCATCACCATCACCTCGGCGGCGACCACTGCCTTCTGGCAGGGCTCGACCAAGCAGTTCGCTCACAAGTACCGCTTCAACATCATCGACACCCCGGGCCACGTCGACTTCACCATCGAGGTGGAGCGCTCGCTGCGCGTGCTCGATGGCGCGGTAGTGGTGTTCAGCGGCGCGGACGGGGTCGAACCGCAGTCCGAGACCGTATGGCGCCAGGCCAACAAGTACCATGTGCCGCGCCTGGCCTACATCAACAAGATGGACCGCCAGGGCGCCGACTTCCTGCGCGTGGTCAAGCAGATCGACCAGCGCCTGGGCCACCATCCGGTGCCGATCCAGCTGGCCATCGGCAGCGAAGAGAATTTCATCGGCCAGATCGACCTGGTGAAGATGAAGGCCATCTATTGGAACGATGCCGACCAGGGCACCAGCTACCGCGAAGAAGACATCCCTGCCGAGCTGCAGGCGCTCGCCGACGAGTGGCGCGCGCACATGGTCGAGGCAGCGGCCGAGGCCGATGACGAGCTCACCATGAAGTTTCTCGATGGCGAGGAACTGAGTATCGACGAGATCAAGGCCGGCCTGCGCAAACGCACCCTGAACAACGAGATCGTGCCGACAATCCTCGGCTCGTCGTTCAAGAACAAGGGCGTGCCGCTGATGCTCGACGCGGTCATCGACTACCTCCCCGCCCCGTCGGAGATCCCGGCCATCAAGGGCACCGACCCGGATGACGAAGAAAAGCACCTGGAGCGACACGCCGACGACAGCGAGCCGTTCTCGGCCCTGGCATTCAAGATCGCCACCGACCCGTTCGTCGGCACCCTGACCTTCGCCCGGGTCTACTCCGGCGTGCTCAGCTCCGGCAACGCGGTACTCAACTCGGTAAAGGGCAAGAAGGAACGCATCGGCCGCATGGTGCAGATGCATGCCAACCAGCGGGCTGAAATCAAGGATGTGTGCGCCGGCGACATCGCCGCGCTGATCGGCATGAAGGACGTGACCACCGGCGACACCCTGTGCGACATGGACAAGCCGATCATCCTCGAACGCATGGACTTCCCCGACCCGGTAATTTCCGTGGCGGTGGAGCCCAAGACCAAGGCCGACCAGGAAAAAATGGGCATCGCCCTGGGCAAGCTGGCCCAGGAAGACCCGTCATTCCGCGTGCGCACCGACGAGGAGACCGGCCAGACCATTATCTCGGGCATGGGCGAGTTGCACCTGGACATCATCGTCGACCGCATGCGCCGCGAGTTCAACGTCGAGGCCAACATCGGCAAGCCGCAGGTGGCCTACCGCGAGAAAATCCGCAACACCTGCGAGATCGAGGGCCGTTTCGTCCGCCAGTCCGGCGGCCGAGGCCAGTACGGCCACTGCTGGATCCGCTTCGCCCCCGGCGACGAGGGCAAGGAAGGCCTGGAGTTCATCAACGAGATCGTTGGCGGCGTGGTCCCACGCGAATACATCCCGGCTATCCAGAAAGGCATCGAGGAGCAGATGAAGAACGGCGTGCTGGCCGGCTACCCGCTGATCAACCTGAAGGCGGCGGTGTTCGACGGCTCGTACCACGATGTCGACTCGAACGAAATGGCCTACAAGATCGCCGCCTCGATGGCCACCAAGCAGCTGTCGCAGAAAGGTGGGGCGGTGTTGCTGGAACCGGTGATGAAGGTGGAAGTGGTGACCCCGGAGGAATACCAGGGTGACATCCTCGGCGACCTGAGCCGGCGCCGCGGGATGATCCAGGACGGTGACGAAACGCCGGCCGGCAAGGTGATCCGTGCCGAGGTGCCGCTGGGCGAGATGTTCGGCTACGCCACCTCGATGCGCTCCATGACCCAGGGCCGGGCCAGCTTCTCGATGGAGTTCACCCGTTATGCCGAGGCACCGGCGAGCATTGCCGATGCCATCGTCAAGAAGAACCGCGGGGAATAAATCCTTCTCCTGCACCGGCCTCTTCGCGGCTAAAGCCGCTCCCACAGGGAATGCATAACCCCTGTAGGAGCGGCTTTAGCCGCGAAGAGGTCAGAACAGGCAACAACCCTTCTCAGTGCTGCTCCCCAGCCCGCTTCAGCAGCTTCTTGCAGCGCTCGGACAGATGCACCACCCGCAACTGCTTGCCCGCCCTCGCATACCGCTCCCGCAAGGTCTTCAACGCCGCAATCGCGGAATAATCGACAAAGCTCAAATGCTGGCAATCCAGGGTCACCTTGGCCGGGTCGTTAGCCGGGTCGAACTGGTTCAGGAACACCGTAGTCGAGGCAAAGAACAGCGTGCCATGCACCTGGTAATGCTTGCCCTCCTCCGCATCCTCATGGCTGTCGGCATACAGCTCCCGCGCATGCTGCCAGGCAAAGTTCACCGCCGCGATGACGATGCCGAACAGAACCGCCACCGCCAGGTCGGTGAGCACCGTTACCAGGGTCACGGCAATGATCGCCAGCACATCGCTCAGCGGCACCTTGTGCAGCACCCGCAACGACGCCCAGGCAAAGGTCTGCTGCGCCACCACGAACATCACCCCGACCAGCGCCGCCAGCGGAATACGCTCGATCAGCGGCGACAGGAACAGCACGAACAGCAGGACCATCACCCCGGCCACCACACCTGACAGCCGGCCACGGCCATTGGAGCTGAGGTTGATCACCGTCTGGCCGATCATCGCGCAACCACCCATGCCACCGCACAGGCCGGAAACCATGTTGGCCGCGCCCAGCGCCACACACTCGCGGTCCGGGTAGCCACGGCTCTCGGTGATTTCATCGGTCAGGTTGAGCGTGAGCAGGGTTTCCAGCAGGCCGACCATGGCCATCAGCACCGCGTAGGGGGCGATGATCTTCAGGGTCTCGAGGTTCCACGGCACGTCCGGCAGGGCCAGCTGCGGCAGGCCACCGGCGATGCGCGCCATGTCGCCCAGGGTGCGTGTGGGCAGGCCGAGCAGGTACACCAGCAAACCAACGCCAAGGATCGCCACCAGCGCTGGCGGCACCGCACGGGTCAACTTCGGCAGCACGTAGACTACCGCCATGGTCAGCGCCACCAGGCCGATCATCAGGTACAGCGGCGTACCGCCGAGCCAGTGCCCGCCCTCCTTGAAGTGCTCCAGCTGGGCCATGGCAATGACGATCGCCAGGCCGTTGACGAAGCCGAGCATCACCGGGTACGGCACCAACCGCACCAGCTTGCCCAGGCGCAGCAAGCCGAACAGGATCATCACCACGCCACCCAGCAAAACCGTGGCCAGCAGGTACTGCGCACCTTGCTGCACCACCAGCGCAACGATTACCACCGCCATCGAGCCGGCGGCCCCGGAAATCATCCCCGGTCGACCACCGAACAGCGCCGTCAGGGTGCAGATGATGAAGGCGCCATACAGGCCCATCAGCGGGTTGAGGTGAGCCACCAGGGCAAAGGCGATGCACTCGGGCACCAGGGCGAATGAGGTGGTCAGGCCGGCGAGCACGTCGGCGCGAAGTCGGGCGGGTTTCATGGGCATCCTGTGGTGCAGTCCGGATGGACGGATCGAAAACAAGCGGGCGCGATGTTACGGAATTTGTCTGGCAGCGGCCACCGTTCAGCGCACCCGCTCCCGGCTTTGCACGGCTAGGTCCAGAGCGCGTTGCATGTCCAGGCGCGCCGAACGCCCCAGGTCGGGGTGGTTCAATTGGCCGCCACGCTCAGACGGCAGGATCGGCGCCGTCAGGTCCTCGGCGTCCATCGCTTCGAAATCCTGCTCGGCGCCCAGGGTCAAGGCGCTGCGCCGCAACAGCATGCGCACCTGTTCGGGGGTCAGCGCCGGGTTGATCGACAGCATCGTCGCCACGGTTGCGGTCACCAGCGGTGTTGCGTACGACGTGCCACAATGCGCAGTGCCCGCACCCGGGCGAATGCAGGCCGCCGCACTGACATCCACGCGCATGTCGATGTTGGAGCTATGGCGCTTGCGCACATGGCCAGGGTGTTCGACCGCCACTGACTTGTCACTGCGCTGGTGCCCGCCCACCACCAGCAATTGTTCGGTGATGAACGACGATGGCAGGCGATATTCATCGGTACCCGACCAGGACGCACCATTACCCGCCGAGTTGACCACCACCACATCAGGGTGCTCGGCGCGCAGCCACAGGAAGAACTCCTCGAGCAGTTCCTCATAGCCACTCATGGCCAGCCCGGAACGCACCAGCGAATCGACTTCGTCACCTTTGACATCGCGCGCCCCTACCCGATGGATGCCCCAGCTCCAGTTCAACACCCGCACCCCATCCTCGACCAGGTTCACCGATGCAGCGATGTTGGCGGTGATACCGGCATCCGAGTTGCGCTCGACAATCACCTCGAAGCCAGGACTGTGCTTGCCCAGCCTTGGCAGAAAGCCTTCATCCTGGTTCGCCAGGATACCGGCCACATGGCTGCCGTGACTGCCTGGGCGATCACCGTCGCGCGCATACAGGCATGTCTGCGCCTGCTCGCAGCGCCCTCGATAATGGCTGAAGCCTGGCGCGTCGAAGTCCACCTCTCGCTCGATCACCCCGACCCGCACCGGTTGCACCGGCAAGCTGGAAGCGGCAATTCGCCGCTGGTAGTAGTACAGCGCGTCCATGAAGCGGTTGGCGGCCCACTCATCCGCCTGATCGATGGTCAGGGCGTCGCGCCCGCTGCCTTCCTCGCCACGCTCCGGGGCAGACTCCTCGACAATCACTGCGTCCACGCTGACTTCACTGCCCATGCGCAGGATCATCGCGTCGCGCTGCACCAGGTCGCCCACCGGCAAGCGCAACTGGTAGACATTCAGCGGCGGTATGGCACCCACGACCTGGGCGCCGTACTTCCCGGCGATCCGTCGGGCTTCGCCGAGGCCATCATGTTTTTCCTCGATCAAAAGGCTTACCAGGTCCACATAGGTGGTGAGGCCATCCATGTTCTTCGCCACTTCATCAGGCCCGGCGGCCACAACATGGCTGCGCTGGCGGGTCAGCCAAACCGGGTTGCTGGTGCGCTCGCCGTCCTCCAGCCACAGCGGAGCACTGCGCAGGGCTTGTTTGGCAAATTTCAGCGTAAGCCGGTCACCTTGCCGCTCGAAATCGGCTGTCGGCAGCCGCGCACCACCGAGCCAGACCGTCGGCAGCTGCGCCCCGAGCCCCTCGGCGCGCAGGCACCATTGCTGCTGGCCATCGCCAAACAGGTCGCCACAACGCTGCAGCTGTTTGATGCGCAACGAATCAGCTGCAGCCTGGGCACCAAGGCTGCAAAGCCACAACAACAGAATCAGACCACGCTTCATGCCATCAGCCCCACTCACTCCCTGTGAATGCGACTGACGGGAAAGATCAAAGGTTCAGCTATGGCGGACAGCCGTCTCGCCCCAGGTGCTTTCGTAGCCACTTCCCCATCATCGACATGATCCAGACCCGGCAGGAAGTCAGTAAATTTGCCATCATGTCCATTCCACCTGCGGAGATCATGGACATGCCGCTACGCCCCCTATTCGCCGCCTTGCTGCTGGCCGCCAGCCTCACCGCCCAGGCCGCCACCGAGGTATTGCCGCTACAACACCGCAGCAGCGCCGAACTGCTGCCCGCCGCCCAGGCGTTCATTGGCAAGGACGGCACGGTCAGCGCCTTCGAAAACAAGCTGATCGTCAACGCCAGCCCCGAGCGCATCGACGACCTGCGCACCCTGCTGCAACAGCTGGACACCGCACCCAAGCGCCTGCTGATCAGCGTCGACAACAACGACAGCAACTTCCAGGACAACCGTGGCAACGCACGTGTCATCCACTACGGCACCAGCAACCGTGACGGCGGCATGCAGCAGATTCAGGCCAGCGAAGGCCAGCCGGCGCTGATTCAGGTTGGCCAGAGCATCCCGATCACCAGCACCAGCACCGACGGCTACGGGCGCATCCAGAGCAACACCGAATACCGCAACGTGACCCAGGGTTTCTACGTCACGCCCAGCCTGAGCGGCGATACGGTTCGTCTGCAAATAAGCACCAATAATGACCGCATCAGCCAGGAACGTGCTGATGTAGTGAAAGTGCAAAGCACCGACACGACAATCACCGGCAAGCTCGGAGAATGGATCACCCTGGCCGGCTACAACCAGCAGAGCCAAGCCGACCGTAGCGCGTCAAGCCACAGTTACAGCACCCAACGGGGTGAAAACATGACTTTGCGTGTCAAAGTCGACCTTCTCGACTGATCCCAGGCAATTCAAGGCCTCGACCAAAGGCCTTGAAACTGACTGCCAAGTCGCATTAGACCAAAGATGTAGTAAGTGAAAAAAACCACTACAAAACATTTGACAGGGTCTTTTTCCCAAGGGCATGATGGCCTCGCTCCCGCTAATCAGGGGCCCTGGCAAGGGCCTTCGAGGCGCACTCCTCCCACCCCTGGAGGCGTCTCGTGTCTATACGGCCCACAAGGCGGTTCGACGGGATTGCGACTGCAACGAAGAAGTTGTCCCGAGGGACGGAAGCGCATCACCGCAGTACTGGCAATCGCGTAGCACCGCAGCAAGGCAACCACGAGCCAACCTGCCGGAGCACCCTTTCGCCTGGCCTGCACACCCTTCCCCTTCGAGCCTTCGCGTTCGCCGCCGCACTCCTGCGAACAGGACAGCCGCCAGCTCCTGATCTGCTCCGAGCATCAGCACAATTACCCCAAGATCGATGCGACGAGGTTTATTTCCATGGCACTGACACGCGAACAGCAAATTGCAGCCCTCGAGAAAGACTGGGCCGAGAACCCGCGCTGGAAAGGCGTGACCCGTACCTACACCGCCGCTGATGTCGTTCGCCTGCGTGGCTCCCTGCAGCCGGAGCACACCCTGGCCCGCCTGGGTGCAGAAAAACTGTGGAAGCTGGTCACCGAAGGTGCCCACCCGTCCTTCCGCCCAGAAAAAGATTTCGTCAACTGCATGGGCGCCCTGACCGGCGGCCAGGCAGTGCAGCAGGTCAAGGCCGGCATCCAGGCCATCTACCTGTCCGGCTGGCAGGTTGCCGCCGACAACAACTCGGCCGAGTCCATGTACCCTGACCAGTCGCTGTACCCGGTCGACTCGGTACCGACCGTGGTCAAGCGCATCAACAACGCCTTCCGCCGCGCCGACCAGATCCAGTGGAAAGCTGGCAAGAACCCGGGCGACGATGGCTACATCGACTACTTCGCACCGATCGTGGCCGACGCCGAAGCCGGTTTCGGTGGCGTACTGAACGCCTACGAGCTGATGAAGAACATGATCGAAGCAGGCGCCGCCGGCGTGCACTTCGAAGACCAGCTGGCCTCGGTGAAAAAATGCGGCCACATGGGTGGCAAGGTACTGGTACCGACCCAGGAAGCCGTGCAAAAGCTGGTGGCCGCGCGCCTGGCAGCTGACGTATCGGGCGTGCCGACCATCATCCTGGCCCGTACCGACGCCAACGCCGCCGACCTGCTGACCAGCGATTGCGACCCGTACGACCAGCCGTTCGTGATTGGCGAGCGCACCCGTGAAGGCTTCTACAAGGTACGCGCCGGCCTCGACCAGGCCATCGCCCGCGGCCTGGCCTACGCGCCGTACGCCGACCTGATCTGGTGCGAAACCGCCAAGCCGGACCTGGACGAAGCCCGCCGCTTCGCCGAAGCGATCAAGAAGGAGTACCCGGACCAGATTCTGTCGTACAACTGCTCGCCTTCCTTCAACTGGAAGAAGAACCTGGACGACGCGACCATCGCCAAGTTCCAGCGCGAGCTGTCGGCAATGGGCTACAAGCACCAGTTCATCACCCTGGCCGGCATCCACAACATGTGGCACGGCATGTTCAACCTGGCGCACGACTACGCCCGCAACGACATGACCGCCTACGTGAAGCTGCAGGAGCAGGAATTCGCTGACGCCAACAAAGGCTACACCTTCGTGGCGCACCAGCAGGAAGTGGGCACTGGCTACTTCGACGACATGACCACCGTGATCCAGGGTGGCGCATCGTCGGTGACTGCACTGACCGGTTCGACCGAGGAAGAGCAATTCCACTGATAGTGGGTTGCTGTTGAAGAAAGGCCCGAGGCTTGTTGAAGCCCCGGGCCTTTCTTTTTGGTCTGTATCACACCCTTCAAGGACAACAGGTTAGCGCCGAACATGTGGGAGCGGCCTTGCGTCGCGAAAGGGCCGCAAAGCGGCCCCGGCAATCTTGCGATGATGCACAAATCCCGGGGGTGCTTCGCACCCCAATCGCGACGCAAGGCCGCTCCCACAGGAGAAATCGCGCCTGTCGGTAGCACCTCAGTGCTTCATGCCCAGTTCCGCATCATCCATCAGCGCCTTGGCCATCGCGCTCAGATAGTGGGCGGCCCAGATCATCATCGGTTTCTCATCCATCAGGCCGGTGATGGTCAGTTCGCGCACGTAACCCATCAATTCCGAGGACTGCTCGCGGGCGTCGCGACAGGGAATGCCTGGTTCGATGCGGAACAGTGGGTGGGTGCCGTTTTCGCCTTGGTAGAACGTGGTCTTGCCGACAGTGAACTGGGTGGCTTCTGTGGTCATTTTTGAATCCCCTGAAAATTCTCGACTGCCTGGACGGGCCCTTTCGCGGGTAAACCCGCTCCCACTGGGACTGTGCAAGTCTTGAAGACTGTGGTGATCCTGTGGGAGCGGGTTCACCCGCGAAGAGGCCCGCCCAGACAACACATCACTCAAGCCTCAGTGCAAAGTCCGAGGCTCAGCGGGCATCTGCACCTGGATCAATGCCGACTCAAGCAAAGCCCGCAGCGCCTCAAGCTCATGCATCGAGGTCATCATCAGGATCGACGCCGGTGATTTGGGCTGCACCAGCAAGGCCTGATGCACCACGGTCGCCGCGCACAGTGCGTAGTCGGTGGCCTGGATCAGGGTGTCTTCGAGGGAATGGGGGTTGTGGGGTGGATCGGGGACAACTTTCAGCATAGCTATTTACCTTCTATGGCCGGGCACCCGCCTGCTGTCAAACAGAAGGGTGGCAGCTGTACGTGGGTTGACAGACCGGCGGAAATAGCTAAGTTCCGGCGCACGCAAGCGTGCCCGCACGCACAGCCACCATAAGGGCGAGCCGCACACTATTTACCGTCACAGCCTGTCAAAGCTGTATCGTTGATGAGCAACGACATGCCGAGACTAGAGCGCTGCCTGAGCAGCGGCAACGGAAAATGCGCGGCAGGAGTATGTTTGGGAAATGGCCTACATGGAAGGGGACAAATCTGTTTTATGCCGCACTTCGGCAGCACCCGCACCGACCTATTCGCGGGTAAACCCGCTCCCACAGGGCCTGTGCAAGTCTTGAAGACTGTGGTGATCCTGTGGGAGCGGGTTTACCCGCGAAAGGGCCGGTACAGGAGGAAGCAAAACCGGGGATCAGGTCTATGCTTGAGGCAGCACAGCCGCAAGGACCACCCATGCTTCGTCCAAGCCACCTGATGATTCTCGCCCTGGTCGCCGCCGCCCTCTATATATATGCACTGGCCAGCGACAACACCTTGCTCGCCCTGCTGGCCAAACCGCTCCCGGTACTGGCCCTGATCGCCTGGCTGCGCAGTGCTCCCGCCACACCTTATCGCCGCTGGATAACCCTCGGCCTGGCATTCTCGGTACTCGGCGACATCCTGCTGGCCATCCCCGCCGACCTGTTCGTGTTCGGCCTGGCTGCCTTCCTCTGCGCCCACCTGGCCTACCTGCGCGCCTATTGCAGCCAGACCCTGCGCCCAGCCCTGCCCGCACTACTGCTGAGCGCCATCACCGGCATCACTTTGCTCGGCGTGCTGGCCAGCCACGGCCTCGGCCCGCTACTGATCCCGGTCGTGCTCTATGCCTTGGCCATCAGCGCCATGCTCTGGCGCGCCCTGGCCTGTGGCGGGCTCGCCGCGCTCGGCGCCTGCCTGTTCGTGCTCTCCGACAGCCTGATCGGTATCGACCGCTTCGTCAGCCCGTTCGCCGCCGCCCCGTACCTGATCATCCTCACCTACTGGCTCGGCCAGTGGGCAATCGCTTCATCAGCCAGCCATCGCTCAATCGATAAAGTATTGACCCAGAGCGGGGCAAGCAGCGTCGGAAGCTGCTAGAACAGGCGTTTTTCGCATTTGCAAGTAGGGGGAATCGCCAGATGAACTTTACAAGACGCAGAACAGGGAAATTATCAGGCATCAGGTCAAATGATATCAATTATCATTACGAAACTTGCAATTCGTTACCCGTCGCAAGAAACATAATTAACAAAACCGCACGCAATGCCCGAATCTCAAGGCTTTCAGCCAGTTACAAGCGGCTTTTGTACTTAATCCTACGAATAAATTTGCGACAGAAATTTTACTTGCACGGGGTTTACCCATAAAATCAGCGCGATTGATTCAGCTGCGACATTTGGTCACTGCATGTGCGACACCAAGTCGCCGCTCTACACTTATTTCAGACTGCAGAGCTGGGTCTCTGTATAAGGATCTCTAGCATGTCCGATTCGGCAGGACTCATCGCCCACAACTGGGGCTTTGCCATCTTCCTCCTGGGTGTCGTCGGCCTGTGCGCCTTCATGCTCGGCCTGTCCAGCCTGCTCGGTAGCAAGGCCTGGGGCCGCGCCAAGAACGAACCCTTCGAATCCGGCATGCTGCCCGTCGGCAGCGCCCGCCTGCGCCTGTCCGCCAAATTCTATCTGGTCGCGATGCTGTTCGTGATCTTCGATATCGAAGCCCTCTTTCTCTTTGCATGGTCTGTGTCCGTCCGCGAAAGCGGCTGGACCGGATTCGTCGAAGCACTCGTTTTCATAGCAATTCTGTTGGCTGGTCTTGTCTACCTATGGCGCGTCGGGGCACTTGATTGGGCTCCCGAAGGTCGCCGCAAGCGGCAAGCGAAGCTGAAACAATGAGGCTTTGGCATGCAATACAATCTCACCAGAATCGATCCGGATGCGCCCAACGAGCAGTACCCGGTCGGTGAACGGGAAACCGTCACCGATCAACTGCTGGAGGACCAGGTCCACAAGAACATCTTCATGGGCAAGCTTGAAGATGTGCTGCGTGGCGCGGTCAACTGGGGTCGCAAGAACTCCCTCTGGCCGTACAACTTCGGCCTGTCCTGCTGCTACGTGGAAATGACCACGGCCTTCACGGCACCCCACGACATCGCCCGCTTCGGCGCCGAAGTCATCCGGGCATCGCCGCGTCAGGCCGACTTCATGGTCATCGCCGGTACCTGCTTCGTCAAGATGGCGCCGATCATCCAGCGCCTGTACGAGCAGATGCTCGAGCCGAAATGGGTCATCTCCATGGGTTCGTGCGCCAACTCCGGCGGCATGTACGACATCTACTCGGTCGTTCAGGGGGTCGACAAGTTCCTCCCCGTGGACGTCTATGTGCCTGGCTGCCCGCCACGCCCTGAGGCTTTCCTGCAAGGCTTGATGCTGCTGCAGGAGTCGATCGGCCAAGAACGACGCCCGCTTTCCTGGGTTGTTGGTGATCAAGGTATTTACCGTGCCGAGATGCCAGCCCAGAAAGACCTGCGTCGTGAGCAGCGCATTGCAGTAACCAACCTGCGCAGCCCCGACGAAGTCTGATCCAGCGACCTGCCGCCCGCTCCCCTGGAGCCGGCGGCCTGGCTTCATTCTTAACGTTGACCCAAAGCGACCGAGACCATGACAGCGGACAACGCTATTTTCATTCCGCCCTACAAGGCTGACGACCAGGATGTGGTCGTCGAACTGCACAACCGTTTTGGCGCCGAAGCATTCGTCGCCCAGGAAACCCGCACCGGCATGCCCGTGCTGTGGGTCAAGCGCGAGCAGCTCAAGGAAGTGCTCAGCTTCCTGCGCGGCGTGGCCAAACCGTACAGCATGCTGTACGACCTGCACGGCGTCGACGAGCGCCTGCGCACCCAGCGCCGCGGCCTGCCAGCTGCCGACTTCAGCGTGTTCTACCACCTGCTGTCGATCGAGCGTAACAGCGATGTGATGATCAAGGTGTCGCTCAGCGAAGGCGACCTGAACCTGCCGACCGTGACCGGTATCTGGCCGAACGCCAACTGGTACGAGCGCGAAGTCTGGGACATGTTCGGCATCGACTTTGCCGGCCACCCGCACCTCAGCCGCATCATGATGCCGCCCACCTGGGAAGGCCACCCGCTGCGCAAGGACTACCCGGCCCGCGCCACCGAGTTCGATCCCTACAGCCTGACCCTGGCCAAGCAGCAGCTTGAAGAGGAATCGGCACGCTTCAACCCGGAAGCCTGGGGCATGAAGCGCCAGGGCGCCAACGAGGACTACATGTTCCTCAACCTCGGCCCCAACCACCCTTCCGCGCACGGTGCGTTCCGTATCGTCCTGCAGCTGGACGGTGAAGAGATCGTCGACTGCGTACCGGACATCGGCTACCACCACCGTGGCGCCGAGAAAATGGCCGAGCGCCAGTCCTGGCACAGCTTCATCCCCTACACCGACCGTATCGACTACCTCGGCGGGGTAATGAACAACCTGCCGTACGTGCTCGCGGTCGAAAAGCTGGCCGGCATCAAGGTGCCACAGAAGGTCGACACCATCCGCGTGATGCTGGCCGAGTTCTTCCGTATCACCAGCCACCTGCTGTTCCTGGGTACCTACATCCAGGACGTCGGCGCCATGACCCCGGTGTTCTTCACCTTCACCGACCGCCAGCGCGCGTACACCGTGATCGAAGCGATCACCGGTTTCCGCCTGCACCCGGCCTGGTACCGCATCGGTGGCGTCGCCCACGACCTGCCGCGCGGCTGGGACAAGCTGGTCAAGGACTTCGTCGAATGGCTGCCCAAGCGCCTCGACGAGTACGAAAAGGCTGCCCTGCAGAACAGCATCCTCAAGGGCCGTACCATCGGCGTTGCCGCGTACAACACCAAGGAAGCCCTGGCCTGGGGTACCACCGGTGCCGGCCTGCGTGCCACCGGTTGCGACTTCGACCTGCGTAAAGCCCGCCCCTACTCCGGCTACGAGAACTTCGAGTTCGAAGTACCGCTGGCCCACAACGGCGATGCCTACGATCGCTGCATGGTCCGTGTCGAGGAGATGCGCCAGAGTATCCGCATCATCGACCAGTGCCTGCGCAACATGCCGGAAGGCCCGTACAAGGCGGATCACCCGCTGACCACGCCGCCGCCGAAAGAGCGCACCCTGCAGCACATCGAAACCCTGATCACGCACTTCCTGCAAGTCTCGTGGGGCCCGGTCATGCCGGCCAACGAGTCGTTCCAGATGATCGAGGCGACCAAGGGCATCAACAGTTACTACCTGACGAGCGATGGCGGCACCATGAGCTACCGCACCCGGATCCGTACCCCGAGCTACCCGCACCTGCAGCAGATCCCCTCGGTGATCAAAGGCAGCATGGTCGCCGACCTCATTGCGTACCTGGGCAGTATCGACTTCGTTATGGCTGACGTGGACCGCTAAGCATGAACAGCACGCTTATCCAGACAGACCGTTTCGCCCTGAGCGAAACCGAGCGCTCGGCCATCGAGCACGAAATGCATCACTACGAGGACCCGCGCGCGGCGTCCATCGAAGCCCTGAAGATCGTCCAGAAGGAACGTGGCTGGGTGCCGGACGGCGCCATCCACGCCATCGGCGAAGTACTGGGCATCCCGGCCAGCGACGTCGAAGGTGTCGCCACCTTCTACAGCCAGATCTTCCGTCAGCCGGTCGGCCGCCACATCATCCGCGTGTGCGACAGCATGGTCTGCTACATCGGCGGCCATGAATCCGTGGTCAGCCAGATTCAAAGCGAACTGGGCATCGGCCTGGGCCAGACCACCGCCGACGGGCGCTTCACCCTGCTGCCGGTATGCTGCCTGGGCAACTGCGACAAGGCCCCGGCGCTGATGATCGACGACGACACCTTCGGTGACGTGCAGCCGGCTGGCGTTTCCAAACTGCTGGAGGGTTACGTATGACCATTACTTCCTTCGGCCCGGCCAACCGCATCGCGCGCACGGCCGAAACCCATCCGCTGACCTGGCGCCTGCGTGACGACGGCGAGCCGGTCTGGCTTGCCGAGTACGAATCGAAGAACGGCTACGCTGCCGCCCGCAAGGCGCTGGCGCAGATGTCGGCCGACGACATCGTGCAAAGCGTCAAGGACTCCGGCCTCAAGGGCCGCGGTGGTGCGGGCTTCCCCACTGGCGTGAAGTGGGGCCTGATGCCCAAAGACGAATCCATGAACATCCGCTACCTGCTGTGCAACGCGGACGAAATGGAGCCGAACACCTGGAAGGACCGCATGCTGATGGAGCAACAGCCCCATCTGCTGGTCGAGGGCATGCTGATCAGCGCCCGCGCCCTGAAGGCCTACCGTGGCTACATCTTCCTGCGTGGCGAATACACCACCGCAGCGAAAAACCTCAACCGCGCCATCGAGGAAGCCAAGGCCGCCGGCCTGCTGGGCAAGAACATCCTCGGCAGCGGTTTCGATTTCGAGCTGTTCGTGCACACCGGTGCCGGCCGCTACATCTGTGGTGAAGAAACCGCACTGATCAACTCGCTGGAAGGCCGCCGCGCCAACCCGCGCTCCAAGCCGCCCTTCCCTGCCGCCGTTGGCGTGTGGGGCAAGCCGACTTGCGTGAACAACGTCGAAACCCTGTGCAACGTCCCGGCCATCGTCGCCAACGGCAACGACTGGTACAAGTCGCTGGCCCGCGAAGGCAGCGAAGACCACGGCACCAAGCTGATGGGCTTCTCCGGCAAGGTGAAGAACCCGGGCCTGTGGGAACTGCCGTTCGGCGTCACCGCCCGCGAACTGTTCGAAGACTATGCCGGCGGCATGCGCGACGGCTTCAAGCTCAAGTGCTGGCAGCCAGGCGGCGCCGGTACCGGCTTCCTGCTGCCCGAGCACCTCGACGCGCAGATGTACGCCGGCGGCATCGCCAAGGTCGGCACCCGTATGGGTACCGGTCTGGCCATGGCGGTGGACGACAGCATCAACATGGTTTCGCTGCTGCGCAACATGGAAGAGTTCTTCGCCCGCGAGTCGTGCGGCTGGTGCACTCCATGCCGTGACGGCCTGCCGTGGAGCGTGAAGATGCTGCGCGCACTGGAAAAAGGCCAGGGCCGCGCCGAAGACATCGAGACGCTGCTGGGCCTGGTCAACTTCCTCGGCCCTGGCCGTACCTTCTGTGCTCACGCACCAGGTGCCGTCGAGCCGCTGGGCAGTGCCATCAAATACTTCCGCTCGGAATTCGAGGCAGGTGTCGCTCCAGCTGGTGCTGGCGATGCGCTGCGTCCGAACCTGGCGAAGCCGATCGTGGTCGGCGCATAACAAGATGATTGAGGCGGGTGGTCCGTGCCACTCGCCAGCTTGCCGGCAGGCCCGAGAAATCGTGGCGTGTCGCAAGCTCACCGATTTCCATTAGCCACGCCCGCTCACGCGGGCCAACGAAGAACTTTGAACAATGGCCACTATCCACGTAGACGGCAAAGCGCTCGAAGTCAACGGTGCAGACAACCTGTTACAGGCCTGTCTGTCGCTCGGCCTCGACATCCCTTATTTCTGCTGGCACCCGGCGCTTGGCAGCGTTGGCGCCTGCCGGCAGTGCGCGGTCAAGCAGTACACCGACGAGAACGACACCCGCGGTCGTATCGTCATGTCCTGCATGACCCCTGCCTCCGACGGCACCTGGATCTCCATCGACGATGAAGAGTCCAAGGCATTCCGCGCCAGCGTCGTCGAATGGCTGATGACCAACCACCCGCACGACTGCCCGGTGTGCGAGGAAGGCGGTCACTGCCACCTGCAGGACATGACGGTAATGACCGGCCACAACGAGCGCCGCTACCGTTTCACCAAGCGTACCCACCAGAACCAGGACCTCGGCCCGTTCATCGCCCATGAGATGAACCGCTGCATCGCCTGCTACCGCTGCGTGCGCTACTACAAGGACTATGCCGGTGGTACCGACCTGGGCGTTTACGGCGCCCACGACAACGTGTACTTCGGCCGCGTCGAAGACGGCGTGCTGGAAAGCGAATTCTCCGGCAACCTGACCGAGGTCTGCCCGACCGGCGTGTTCACCGACAAGACCCACTCCGAGCGCTACAACCGCAAGTGGGACATGCAGTTTGCCCCGAGCATCTGCCACGGCTGCTCCAGCGGCTGCAACATCAGCCCGGGCGAGCGCTACGGCGAACTGCGTCGGGTGGAAAACCGCTTCAACGGTTCGGTCAACCAGTACTTCCTGTGCGACCGCGGCCGCTTCGGCTATGGCTACGTCAACCGCAAGGATCGCCCACGCCAGCCACACCTGGCCGACGGCACCAAGCTGGGCCTGGACGCCGCCCTGGACAAGGCCGCCGACCTGCTGCGCGGCCGTACCATCGTCGGTATCGGCTCGCCACGCGCCAGCCTGGAAAGCAACTACGGCCTGCGTGAACTGGTCGGTGCCGAGTACTTCTACTCGGGCATGGAAGCCGGTGAACTGGCCCGCGTACGCCTGGCCCTGAACGTGCTGAACAACAGCCCGCTGCCGGTGCCGACCCTGCGCGACATCGAAGACCACGACGCCGTGTTCGTGCTCGGTGAAGACCTGACACAGACCGCTGCCCGCGTCGCCCTGGCCGTGCGCCAGGCCACCAAGGGCAAGGCCGAGGCCATGGCCGAAGCGATGAAGGTGCAGCCGTGGCTCGACGCCGCCGTGAAGAACATCGGCCAGCACGCGCTGTACCCGCTGTTCATCGCTTCGCTGGCTGAAACCAAGCTGGACGACGTTGCCGAAGAATGCGTGCACGCCGCCCCGGCCGACCTGGCCCGCATCGGTTTCGCCGTGGCCCACGCCATCGACCCGAGCGCTCCTGCCGTAGAAGGCCTGGACGCCGAAGCGAAAGCCCTGGCCCAGCGCATCGCCGACGCCCTGGTCGCGGCCAAGCGCCCACTGGTCGTGGCCGGTACCTCGCTGGCCGACCCGGCGCTGATCGAAGCCGCCGCCAACATCGCCAAGGCGCTGAAGCTGCGCGAGAAGAACGGCTCGCTGAGCCTGGTGGTGCCTGAAGCCAACAGCCTCGGCCTGGCCATGCTCGGTGGCGAGTCGGTCGATGCCGCGCTGGACGCGGTCATCAGCGGCAAGGCCGACGCCATCGTCGTGCTGGAAAACGACCTGTACGCCCGCGTACCGGCCGCCAAGGTCGATGCAGCCCTGGCCGCGGCCAAGGTAGTGATCGTTGCCGACCACTCGAAAACCCCGACTGTCGACCGCGCCCACCTGGTGCTGCCGGCCGCCTCGTTCGCCGAAGGCGACGGTACCCTGGTCAGCCAGGAAGGCCGCGCCCAGCGCTTCTTCCAGGTCTTCGACCCGCAATACCTGGACAGCAGCATCCAGATCCACGAAGGCTGGCGCTGGATGCACGCCCTGCGTGCCACCCTGCTGAACAAGCCGGTCGACTGGACCCAGCTGGACCACGTCACCAGCGCCTGCGCCGAAGCCGCCCCGCAACTGGCCGGCATCGTCAACGCCGCGCCAAGCGCCGCGTTCCGCATCAAGGGCATGAAACTGGCCCGTGAGCCGCTGCGCTACTCCGGCCGTACCGCCATGCGCGCCAACATCAGCGTGCACGAGCCGCGTACCCCGCAAGACAAGGACACCGCGTTCGCCTTCTCCATGGAAGGCTACTCGGGTTCGGCCGAACCACGCCAGCAGGTGCCGTTCGCCTGGTCGCCGGGCTGGAACTCGCCGCAAGCCTGGAACAAGTTCCAGGACGAGGTCGGTGGCCACCTGCGTGCCGGTGACCCGGGCGTACGCCTGATCGAATCGCAAGGCGACCGCCTGCACTGGTTCAACGCCATTCCGGGCGCCTTCAACCCGGCCCGTGGCACCTGGACTGCCGTACCGTTCTTCCACCTGTTCGGCAGCGAAGAAAGCTCCTCGCGCGCCGCCCCGGTGCAAGAGCGCACCCCGGCAGCCTACGTGGCCCTGGCCAAGTCCGAAGCCGACCGCCTGGGCGTCAACGACGGTGCCCTGCTGAGCCTGAACGTTGCCGGTGTGGCCCTGCGCCTGCCGCTGCGTATCAATGAAGAGCTGGGCGCTGGCCTGGTCGCGTTGCCGAAAGGCCTGGCCGGCATTCCGCCTGCCATCTTCGGTGCATCCGTCGAAGGTCTGCAGGAGGCAGCACAATGAGCTGGTTCACCCCCGAAGTGATCGATGTGATCCTGACCGTGCTGCGGGCCATCGTGGTCCTGCTGGCGGTGGTGGTCTGCGGCGCGCTGCTCAGCTTCGTCGAGCGCCGCCTGCTGGGCTGGTGGCAGGACCGTTACGGTCCGAACCGCGTCGGCCCGTTCGGCATGTTCCAGATCGCTGCCGACATGCTGAAGATGTTCTTCAAGGAAGACTGGAACCCGCCCTTCGTCGACCGCGTGATCTTCACCCTGGCACCGGTAGTGGCCATGAGCGCCCTGCTGATCGCCTTCGTGGTCATCCCGATCACCCCGACCTGGGGCGTCGCCGACCTGAACATCGGCCTGCTGTTCTTCTTCGCCATGGCCGGCCTGTCGGTCTACGCGGTGCTGTTCGCCGGCTGGTCGTCGAACAACAAGTACGCCCTTCTGGGCAGCTTGCGTGCCTCGGCACAGACCGTGTCGTACGAAGTGTTCCTGGGCCTGGCGCTGATGGGCGTGGTGGTGCAGGTGGGTTCGTTCAACATGCGCGACATCGTTGAATACCAGGCCCAGAACCTGTGGTTCATCATTCCGCAGTTCTTCGGCTTCTGCACCTTCTTCATCGCTGGCGTCGCCGTGACTCACCGTCACCCGTTCGACCAGCCAGAAGCGGAACAGGAACTGGCCGACGGCTACCACATCGAGTATGCCGGCATGAAATGGGGCATGTTCTTCGTCGGTGAGTACATCGGCATCATCCTCATCTCGGCGCTGCTGGTAACCCTGTTCTTCGGCGGCTGGCACGGCCCGTTCGGCATCCTGCCGCAACTGTCGTTCCTGTGGTTCGCACTGAAGACCGCGTTCTTCATCATGCTGTTCATCCTGCTGCGCGCCTCGATCCCGCGCCCACGCTATGACCAGGTGATGGACTTCAGCTGGAAGTTCTGCCTGCCGCTGACCCTGATCAATTTGCTGGTGACCGCTGCGATCGTGCTCTACAACACGCCAGCCGTCGCGGCCCAGTGAGGATTTGACCCATGTTCAAGTATATCGGCGACATCGTTAAGGGCACCGGCACCCAGCTGCGCAGCCTGGCAATGGTGTTCTCCCACGGGTTCCGCAAGCGCGACACCCTGCAATACCCCGAAGAGCCCGTGTACCTGCCGCCGCGCTACCGCGGCCGCATCGTCCTCACCCGCGACCCCGATGGCGAGGAGCGCTGCGTAGCGTGCAACCTCTGCGCGGTGGCCTGCCCGGTCGGCTGCATCTCGCTGCAGAAGGCCGAGACCGAGGACGGCCGCTGGTACCCGGAGTTCTTCCGCATCAACTTCTCGCGCTGCATCTTCTGCGGCCTGTGTGAAGAAGCGTGCCCGACCACCGCGATCCAGCTGACTCCGGATTTCGAAATGGCCGAGTTCAAGCGTCAGGACCTGGTGTACGAGAAAGAAGATCTGCTGATCTCCGGCCCCGGCAAGAACCCTGACTACAACTTCTACCGTGTTGCCGGCATGGCAATCGCTGGCAAGCCGAAGGGCTCTGCACAGAACGAAGCCGAGCCGATCAACGTGAAGAGCTTGCTCCCATAAGGACAGAAAGATGGAATTCGCTTTCTACTTCGCATCCGGGATCGCCGTGGTCTCCACCCTTCGGGTGGTGACCGGCACCAACCCCGTGCACGCCTTGCTTTACCTGATCATTTCGCTGATTTCCGTGGCCATGATCTTCTTCGCCCTGGGTGCGCCGTTCGCCGGCGCCCTGGAAGTGATCGCCTACGCCGGCGCCATCATGGTGCTGTTCGTGTTCGTGGTGATGATGCTCAACCTCGGGCCGGCTTCGGTCGCCCAGGAACGGGGCTGGCTCAAGCCCGGTATCTGGGCCGGGCCGGTGATCCTCGCCGCCCTGCTGCTGCTGGAGCTGCTGTACGTGCTGTTCGTCACCCCGAGCGGCGCCGGCATCAGCGGTACCACCGTGGGCCCGAAAGAAGTCGGCATCAGCCTGTTCGGCCCCTACCTGCTGGTGGTCGAACTGGCTTCGATGCTGCTGCTGGCCGCGGCCGTCACCGCCTTCCACCTGGGCCGCAACGAGGCGAAGGAGTAAATCATGGGTGCTATCCCTCTCGAGCATGGTCTGGCAGTCGCCGGCATCCTGTTCTGCTTAGGTCTGGTTGGCCTGATGGTCCGCCGCAACATCCTCTTCGTGCTCATGAGCCTGGAAGTCATGATGAACGCCTCTGCCCTGGCGTTCGTCGTCGCCGGTGCCCGTTGGGTCCAGCCCGACGGCCAGGTGATGTTCATTCTGGTGATCAGCCTGGCAGCCGCCGAGGCCAGTATTGGCCTGGCCATCCTGCTGCAGCTGTATCGCCGCTTCCACACTCTCGACATCGATGCTGCCAGTGAGATGCGCGGATGAACCTTCTCTTCCTGACTTTCGTCTTCCCCCTCGTCGGCTTCCTGCTGCTGTCGTTCTCGCGCGGGCGGTTCTCGGAGAACCTGTCCGCCCTGATCGGCGTCGGCTCGGTAGGCCTTTCGGCCGCCACCGCCGCCTACGTCATCTGGCAATTCAACGTCGCCCCGCCTGAGGGCGGCGCGTACAGCCAGCTGCTGTGGCAGTGGATGTCGGTGGACGGCTTCGCGCCGAACTTCACCCTGTACCTGGACGGCCTGTCGGTCACCATGCTCGGCGTGGTCACCGGTGTCGGCTTCCTGATCCACCTGTTCGCCTCCTGGTACATGCGTGGCGAAGCCGGCTACTCGCGCTTCTTCGCGTATACCAACCTGTTCATCGCCAGCATGCTGTTCCTGGTGCTGGGCGACAACCTGCTGTTCATCTACTTCGGCTGGGAAGGCGTGGGCCTGTGCTCGTACCTGTTGATCGGTTTCTACTACAGCAACCGCAACAACGGTAACGCGGCACTCAAGGCATTCATCGTCACCCGTATCGGCGACGTGTTCATGGCCATCGGCCTGTTCATCCTGTTCGTCCAGCTGGGTACCCTGAACGTGCAGGAACTGCTGGTGCTGGCCCCGCAGAAGTTCCAGGCTGGCGACACCTGGATGGTGCTGGCAACCCTGATGCTGCTGGGTGGTGCGGTCGGTAAATCGGCCCAGCTGCCACTGCAGACCTGGCTGGCCGACGCGATGGCCGGCCCTACTCCGGTCTCCGCACTGATCCACGCGGCAACCATGGTGACCGCGGGCGTGTACCTGATCGCCCGTACCAACGGCCTGTTCCTGCTGGCGCCGGACATCCTGCACCTGGTAGGCGTGGTCGGTGGCGTGACCCTGGTACTGGCCGGCTTCGCCGCGCTGGTACAGACCGACATCAAGCGTATCCTCGCCTACTCGACCATGAGCCAGATCGGCTACATGTTCCTGGCCCTGGGCGTTGGCGCCTGGGACGCGGCGATCTTCCACCTGATGACCCACGCCTTCTTCAAGGCCCTGCTGTTCCTTGCCTCCGGTGCGGTGATCGTTGCCTGCCACCACGAGCAGGACATCTTCAAGATGGGCGGCCTGTGGAAGAAACTGCCGCTGGCCTACGCCAGCTTCGTGGTCGGTGGCGCTGCCCTGGCTGCCCTGCCGATCGTGACCGTGGGCTTCTACTCCAAGGACGAGATCCTCTGGGAAGCCTTCGCCAGCGGCAACACCGGCCTGCTGTACGCCGGCCTGGTCGGTGCGTTCATGACCTCGCTGTACACCTTCCGCCTGATCTTCATCGCCTTCCACGGCGAAGCCAAGACCGAAGCCCACGCTGGCCACGGCATCAGCCACTGGCTGCCGCTGGGCGTGCTGATCGTGCTGTCGACCTTCGTCGGCGCCTGGATAACCCCGCCGCTGGCAGGTGTGCTGCCTGAAAGCGCCGGCCACGCCGGTGGCGAAGCCAAGCATGCGCTGGAGCTCACTTCGGGCGCCATCGCCATCGCCGGTATCCTGCTGTCAGCCCTGCTGTTCCTGGGCAAGCGCCGCTTCGTCAGCGCCGTCGCCAACAGCGGTATCGGTCGTGTCCTGTCGGCCTGGTGGTTCGCCGCCTGGGGCTTCGACTGGATCTACGACAAGCTGTTCGTCAAACCTTACCTGCTGATCAGCCACATCCTGCGCAAGGACCCGGTTGACCGCAGCATCGGCCTGATCCCTCGCCTGGCTCGCGGCGGCCACGTCGCCATGAGCAAGACCGAGACCGGCCAGCTGCGCTGGTACACCGCTTCGATCGCCGTTGGCGCAGTGCTGGTACTCGGCGCTGTGGTAGTGGCCGCGGTATGACCATGAACCTTGTGAACCTTGCGACCCTGCAAAAGGAAACGAACCCGTCATGATTTTGCCTTGGCTGATCCTGATCCCCTTCATCGGCGGCTTCCTGTGCTGGCTGGGTGAGCGCTTCGGCGCCACCCTGCCGCGCTGGATCGCGCTGCTGACCATGTCCCTGCTGCTCGGCATCGGCCTGTGGCTGTGGGGTAACGGCGACTACACCCTGGCCCCCGCTCCGGGCGCCGAGCCTGCCTGGGCCCTGGAATACAAAGTCCAGTGGATCCAGCGCTTCGGCATCAGCATCCACCTGGCCCTCGACGGCCTGTCGCTGCTGATGATCCTGCTCACCGGCCTGCTCGGTGTGCTGTCGGTACTGTGCTCCTGGAAAGAGATCCAGCGTCACGTCGGCTTCTTCCACCTCAACCTGATGTGGATCCTCGGCGGCGTGGTCGGTGTGTTCCTGGCCCTGGACCTGTTCCTGTTCTTCTTCTTCTGGGAAATGATGCTGGTGCCGATGTACTTCCTCATCGCGCTCTGGGGTCACAGCTCGTCGGACGGCAAGAAGACCCGGATCTACGCGGCGACCAAGTTCTTCATCTTCACCCAGGCCAGCGGCCTGATCATGCTGGTGGCGATCCTCGGCCTGGTGCTGGTCAACTACACCAACACCGGCGTGATCACCTTCAACTACAGCGACCTGCTCAAGGCCGAACTGCCAGCCGGTACCGAGTACCTGCTGATGCTGGGCTTCTTCATCGCCTTCGCGGTGAAGCTGCCGGTGGTGCCGTTCCACTCCTGGCTGCCTGACGCTCACGCCCAGGCACCGACCGCAGGCTCCGTGGACCTGGCCGGTATCTTGCTGAAGACTGCGGCCTACGGCCTGCTGCGCTTCGCCCTGCCGCTGTTCCCGAACGCCTCGGCCGAGTTCGCGCCAATCGCCATGACCCTGGGCCTGATCGGTATCTTCTACGGTGCCTTCCTGGCCTTCGCGCAAACCGACATCAAGCGCCTGGTCGCCTTCTCCAGCGTCTCGCACATGGGCTTCGTGCTGATCGGTATCTACTCCGGCAGCCAGCAGGCCCTGCAAGGCGCGGTGATCCAGATGCTGGCCCACGGCCTGTCCGCTGCCGCGCTGTTCATCCTGGCCGGCCAGCTGTACGAGCGCCTGCATACCCGTGACATGCGCCAGATGGGTGGCCTGTGGCACCGCATCGCCTACCTGCCGGCCATCAGCCTGTTCTTCGCCGCCGCCTCCCTGGGCCTGCCCGGTACCGGCAACTTCGTCGGCGAGTTCCTGATCCTGATCGGCAGCTTCGCCAGCGTGCCGTGGATCACCGTGATCGCCACCACTGGCCTGGTGTTCGGTTCGGTGTACTCGCTGATCATGATCCACCGCGCCTACTTCGGCCCGGCCAAGACCGACACCGTGCTGGCCGGCATGGACGGTCGCGAGCTGATCATGGTCCTGGGTCTGGCGGTACTGCTGATCCTGCTGGGCGTGTATCCGCAGCCGTTCCTCGACACCTCTGCCGCCACCATGAGTGGTGTGCAGCAGTGGCTCGGTTCCGCTTTCACTCAACTCGCTTCGGCCCGGTAAGAGCGCTATGGAATTCACCACTCAACACTTCATCGCATTGGCGCCGATGCTGATCACCACCATCACCACGGTGGTGGTGATGCTGGCGATCGCCTGGAAGCGCAACCACTCGCAGACCTTCCTGCTGTCCACCGTGGGCCTCAACCTGGCCCTGCTGTCGATCCTGCCGGCGCTGAAGGTTGCGCCGCTGGCGGTCACCCCGCTGATCACCATCGACAAGTTCGCCTGCCTGTACATGGCGATCATCCTGGTGGCGACGCTGGCCTGCGTCACCCTCGCCCACGCCTACCTCGGCGAAGGCTCCAAGGGCTTCCCGGGCAACCGTGAAGAACTGTACCTGCTGCTGCTGATGTCGGCCCTCGGTGGCCTGGTGCTGGTCAGCGCCAACCACCTTGCCGGCCTGTTCATCGGCCTGGAGCTGCTGTCGGTACCGGTCTACGGCCTGGTGGCGTATGCCTTCTTCAACAAGCGCTCGCTGGAAGCCGGCATCAAGTACATGGTGCTGTCGGCCGCTGGCTCGGCCTTCCTGCTGTTCGGCATGGCCCTGCTGTACGCCGACGCCGGCAGCCTGAGCTTCGACCAGATCGGCAAGGCCCTGGCCGCCACCAGCATGCCAAGCCTGGTGGCCCAGCTGGGCCTGGGCATGATGCTGGTCGGCCTGGCCTTCAAGCTGTCGCTGGTACCGTTCCACCTGTGGACCCCGGACGTGTACGAAGGCGCCCCGGCACCAGTCGCCGCCTTCCTGGCCACCGCCAGCAAGGTCGCGGTGTTCGCCGTGGTCGTGCGCCTGTTCATGCTCTCCCCTGCTGCCAGCAGCGGCGTGCTGAGCACGGTACTGGCGGTGATTGCCGTGGCCTCGATCCTGATCGGTAACCTGCTGGCACTGACCCAGAGCAACCTCAAGCGCCTGCTCGGTTACTCGTCCATCGCCCACTTCGGTTACCTGGTCATCGCCCTGGTCGCCAGCAAGGGCCTGGCCCTGGAAGCCATGGGCGTGTACCTGGTCACCTACGTGATCACCAGCCTGGGCGCCTTCGGCGTCATCACCCTGATGTCCTCGCCTTACGGCGGCCGTGACGCCGATGCACTGTACGAGTACCGCGGCCTGTTCTGGCGCCGTCCGTACCTGACTGCGGTACTGACCGTGATGATGCTGTCGCTGGCGGGCATCCCGCTCACTGCCGGCTTCATCGGCAAGTTCTACATCATTGCCACTGGCGTCGAGTCGCACCTGTGGTGGCTGGTCGGTGCCCTGGTGATCGGTAGCGCCATCGGTGTCTACTACTACCTGCGCGTCATGGTCACCCTGTACCTGGTCGAGCCAAACCTGCGTCGCCACGACGCCCCGCTGAAGTGGGAACAGCGCACCGGCGGCGTCATGCTGCTGGCCATCGCCATTCTCGCCTTCGTGCTGGGTGTGTACCCGCAACCGCTGCTGGAAATGGTCCAGCAAGCCGGCCTGCAACTGATCGGCTGATCGCACCGGCAAAACAAGACACCCCGCTCATGCGGGGTGTTTTTTTATCTGCGCGCTTTTTATCCGTGAGCATGAAGGCTCATTCACCAGAGTTGTCCTGGGCGGCCCCCGGCAGCGCTGCCTTGCGTAAATCACCATTGGCCGAGGGCAGGTACACTTCCGGGTTGGGCATGCCGCTGGGCGAGAGTTCATGGGTCATTTCGAACTCGGCGCGCACCGACCAGCCACATGCCTCGTTGCTGCATTGCAAATAGGCGATCCGCAGGAAAATATGACGCCCTTCACTGGTGCGTATGCGCATCCGGCTGTGGCAATGCGGGCAAACCAGCTTGTATGTACTCACGGCAAGTACCTGCAAGCATTGTTCAGGCTTACCTTCTGTGAGAATAGTCGTCCGGTTTTATCAGTATTGGCTGCATATATAGGTGTATTCTTCAGTTTGATGCTTCTCATTGCAGGAACGCTCCTTAAAACGCAGGGCTGTATTCATAGCGAGTAGTTTAAGCCCATGGAATATCATTAAACCAGTCATGGATATTTGTTATGAGTACCCACGTACTTGCTTCGGTGCTGACCCGGCTGAAGCTTCTGACCGCTACGGAATCTGACGCCGAGCTGTCCAGAGCGCTTTCGATCAGCCCGCAGACATTGAGCAGCTGGAAGGTGCGCGACAGCATTCCTTATTCACTCTGCATAGACATTGCCAAGCAATACGCATGCTCACTGGACTGGCTTCTGCTGGGTGAACCCGAACGACATCGCGCAGGCCTGGACGAAGACGGCTGGGAACACGACATGCTCGCGCGCCTGCGCACCTTGTCGCTTGCCGATCGCCAGGCCGTTCTCCTGCTGGTCCAGGACAAGCAACGCATCCAGCAGCTGGAACGGCAATTGAGCGCGCTGACCAGTCGCTTGCCCAATGCCGCCAGCGGCTAGCCCCGGCGGCGCCAGCGCTGGATGAGTTCGCGCGGGTCCAGCGTATCCAGCCAGACCATCACCTTGAGGCTGATGGGGATCACCACCACGGCAGCCACGAACGCCGCCATGCCACGGCTCAGCAGGGGCACCAGTGACGAGACCAGCGGCTCGAACAGGTGACCCACCCCCACGGTCACGAATACCAGCAACAGTTTCTTGCCCAGCGTCAGGCGCCTGGCCTTGTTGGTGATCAACCGGTCGCGCGCCGCGCTCACCAGCAAAGCCCCCAGCAGCGCAGCAAACAGGACATTGCCATCCACGCCCAGCAACTCCACCAGTGCCGGGGCCAGGCTGTCGAAAACAGATTCTTCAGTCATGGGCAGCCCCTCGGTGTGCGGCGGGCAGGTAGGCGGTCGAGCCCAGGCTATGCATGACCGCGGCTTCGACAAAGCGGATGTAGCACACCCGCAATGCACGCCCCTGGTCATGCCCGGCCACATCCTCGAGGCGCTTGTAGCCCCGTTCTCGCAACACCGCGCGCCAGCGCGCGAACTCGCGTGCCGCGTCGATGGCCGCGCAGCGTGCGGCCACTTCCAGCGCAGCCTCACTGACAGGCCGCTGCAGCTTCAGGCGCTCACGCAACCTGCCCAGGTCCACCCGTGGCCAGAACGGGTCATGGCAGTCGGCAAAACGCGGTAACCGAGGATCGTTGCCCATGCTTCACCCCCTCACTGCTCGGCCAGCATGCCGTAGCGAATGGCCTTGATCACCGCAGCCACCCGCGTGGGCACATCGAACTTGCGCAGGATGTTCGACACATGGAAGTTCACCGTCGATTCCTTGCATTCCAGGATCCGGCCAATCTCCCACGAGCTCTTGCCGTAGGCACACCACAACAGCACTTGCCGTTCACGTGGCGTCAGGCGAACCGGGGCGTCCGCCAGGGGTTGCTGCGAGTTTCGTGCGTTGTCAGTCATGTTTGAACTCCACGGGTGATTGAGCGAGGCATCGCTGCCGGTCTGCAATCACCTTACGAAGCGCGGGTCGCCCTGCTCCATCGCTACGGCTTGTAAAGAACTTTCGTACAAAACCCTCTGACGAAGGTTGCGCGATATTTGTCGACTTTCCTCGTGCTCCAAGCGGCATTTCGCTCGTCTCAACGCCGTTGTCCATTCGCCTTTCGCCTGGAGTCGTACAATGCGTTGCGTTTTGCCCCCACCATCCTGCCTCGGCCTGCTGGCTGCTTTCGCTGCCTCCCAGCCCGCCCTGGCGGCACCCTCGGTCGAGTTGGGCCAGGTGCTGATCACCGATGAGGAGCAGAACGACCTGACCGCCGCCAGCGAACGCCTGCACGAAGTGCCGGGCGCCAGCAACCTGGTGGACATGCAGCGTGTAGGGCAAGGCCGGGTTGCCAGCAACCAGGATGTACTTGCCTACCAGCCCGGGGTGTTCGCCCAATCGGCGGGCAACGATGGCATCAAGCTGTCGATCCGCGGTTCGGGCATCAACCGCGCACCGGGGGCCCACGGTTCCGGGGTGTACACGATGTTCGACGGCCTGCCCCTGACCGGCCCGGGCGGTACGCCCTACGAGCTGTTCGAGCCGCTGTGGCTGAGCCGCGCCGAAGTTCTGCGCGGCGCCAACGGCTTCGACCAGGGGGCCCTCGCCCTTGGCGGTGCAATCAACTACGTCACCCATACCGGCTACGACGCCGCGCCGCTGCAGGTGCGCTACGAAGTCGGCAGCCGCGGCTACCAGCATCGGCACATCAGCTCGGGGCAGGTGCTGGGCAACCTCGACTACTACGTGGCCCTGACCGATTCGGAATATGACGGCTACCAGGCGCACAGCAGCGGCAGCGCCAAGGGGGTTGCCGCCAACGTCGGCTACCGCTTCAACCCGAACCTGGAAACCCGCTTCTACCTGCGCTACCGGGAAACCGAGAACGAGTTGGCCGGGCGCCTGACCAAGGAGCAGATCAAGCACCACCCCCGCGCCGCGAACCCGGCCTACCTGGCTCGCGACGACAGCCGCCCGCAACCGGGCAGTACCTGGGTGGGCAACAAGACCACCTTTTACCTCGACGACGATGCGCGCCTGGAAGCTGGCCTGGTCTACCACGACTACCCGATGGACCTGCGTGAAGGCCCGATGCGCCTGAAGGTGGCCTATACCGATGTGAGCGGCACCTTGAACTACTTCCGCCGCGACACCCTGTTCGGCCACGAGAGCAAGACCACCGTCGGCTGGCGTACCACCAAGCACCTGCCCAACAGCGGTGCTTCGCAGTTCACCCGCAATGGCGACGTGTTCGGTGAGCGCACCCGCGACTTCACCTACCAGGGCTCGGACACCGTGCTGCATGTGGGCAATGACCTGGAGCTGGTACCGAACCTGTGGCTGACCACTGGCCTGGCGATGATCTATACCCGCCGTGAAAGTGATGTCACTTACCACCCTGCCGGGGGCGGCAAAGTGAGCCAGCATGACTGGGACTATGCACCACGCCTGGGGCTGCGCTATGACATCAGCCCGGACCTGCAGGTGTACGGCAACCTGAGCCGCTCGGTCGAACCACCCCATCCCTGGGCCCTGATCTGGAGTGCGCCCACAGCCAACCAACCGATCGAAATGCAAAACCAGACGGCCACCACACTGGAACTGGGCACACGCGGCGAATCGGCATTGGGGCATTGGGACCTGGCGTGGTACTACTCGCAGGTTCGCCATGAATTGCTGGCGGTGGAGATCGTGCAAGGCGCTCCGGCCAAGGAATTCAACGCCAGCGCCACCGTGCACCAAGGCGTGGAAGCCGGCCTCGACAGCACCCTGTGGGAACGTGCCGGTACTGGCAGGCTGAGCCTGCGCCAGGCCTACACCTTCAGTGACTTCCACTACCGCGATGACGACAAGTTCGGCGACAACCGCCTGCCGGGCATCCCCATGCACTACTACCAGGCCGAGCTGCGCTATGACTGGCCGAGCGGTTTCTACGCCGGGGTGAACACGCAGATGGCGTCGAAGGTGCAGGTGGACTACGCCAACAGTTACCACGCCGATGAATATGCCTTGCTCGGCGCACGCCTGGGCTGGGATTCACCGAAGCAGGACTGGCAGACCTGGCTGGACCTGCGCAACCTCACCAACAAGCGTTATGCGGCGACGGTGACACCTGGCTACAACGATGCTGGAAAGGATGAGGCCCGTTCGACGCCGGGCGAAGGCTTTGGCGTGTATGCCGGGGTTTCCTACAGCTTCCGCTAATCCGCTGCGCACAGCTTTTTGTAGGAGCGGCCTTGTGTCGCGAAAGGGCTGCGCAGCAGCCCCGGCAATTTATGTTGCGAAGCTGAAATCCTGGGGCTGCTGCGCAGCCCTTTCGCGACACAAGGCCGCTCCTACAGGGTTCGTGCGCTCAGCGATGATTGCTCAAGGCAGGTCAAACTGCCCTGTTCAACTTCACCCAGGAAGCGAACTTGTCGATAAACGCCTGCAAGAACGGTCGGGTCTTGTCACTGAGCTTGCCCGCATCGTCGAACAGGCTAGCCGCGCCGCCAATGTAGGCCTCGGGCATCTGCATGCACGGCATGTCCAAAAACACCAGCGACTGGCGCACGGCATGGTTGGCGCCAAACCCACCAATGGCACCAGGCGACACACTGACCACTGCCGCCGGCTTGCCACTCCAGGCGCTTTGCCCGTAAGGCCGCGAGCCCACATCGATGGCATTCTTCAGGCCGCCAGGTACCGAGCGGTTGTACTCCGGGGTGACGAACAGCACTGCATCACTGCGGCGGATCTCGTCGCGAAAACGCTTCCACGCTTCCGGCAGCGCTTCGGCCTCGACATCCTCGTTGTACAACGGCAAATCGCCAATCTCGACGATTTTCAGGGCAAGGCTGGACGGCGCCAGCTCCGAGAGTGCGCGGGCGATCTTGCGGTTGTAGGAGTCCTTGCGCAAGCTACCGACGACCACTGCTACCGAATACACCTGGCTCATGGCAATTTCCAACCTCTGCTGGGTAAAGGGACGTTGTAGTTATAGATGACCGTTCCTCGGCGCTTTGGTTTTTTTTCCGCGGGGCGAAAACTTCCGACGCTGTTCCACGGTCTATGCCTGCAGACATTTCCCACGTAATTCAGAGGTTTCCACCCAAATGGCAGCAGTAATGGTCGGCCAATTCCACGCCCGTGACGCCGAAGGCCGCATCTACCCCGTGCACGAGTTCCAGGAATCGACCCTGCAAACCGACGGCAGCACGCTGGGCGCCCCCATCACCACCTATCGCCTGGCCATCGGCGACAAGGTCAACCACCTGGGTGAAAACCGCTTCGAACTGGCGCGCAGCGGCGTCGAGATCATTCGCATTCCTTGATGCAATCCACCGTGTAGCGGCCGCTTTCGTTCTGCAGGCCGTGCACGTCGGCGACGAAACCTGGGAAGCCCTGGTTGAACGCCCGGGCGAACGCCAGGTAATCGACTATCGAGCGGGTCGCCTCGGTGAACCGCTCCCCCGGCATGATCAAAGGAATACCAGGCGGGTACGGCACCAGCATCACCGCCGCCACTCGCCCCAGCAGCGCCTCGATCGGCACCGCCTCCACCTCACCGCGCACCATCTGGTCATAGGCCCGGGCCGTGCTCACGGCTACCTCCGGCAAACGCGTGAACAGCCGCTTCAGCTGCTTGGCCGTGGCATTGGCGCGGTAGCAGCCATGCAACTGGTCGCACAGGTCGCGCAGGCCCATGCCCTGGTAGCGTGAGGCATCGGCAGACACCACACTCGGCAGGCAGTTGCTCAGGGCGGTATTGCCGTCATAGTGGCGCTTGAACTCCAGCAACTCGGTGAGCAAGGTGCTCCACTTGCCCTTGGTGATGCCCATGGAGAACAGCACCAGGAAGCTGTACAGGCCGGTTTTCTCCACCACCAGCCCCCGCTCCCAGAGAAACTTGCTGACCACTGCCGCCGGGATGCCATGCTCGCCCAGCGCACCGCCCGCGCTCAGGCCTGGCATTACCAGGGTCACCTTCAGCGGGTCGAGCAGCACATAGTCGTCCGCCACTTCGCCAAAGCCATGCCACTCCGCCCCCGGCTGCAGCAGCCAGTCCTGAGCGGCCAGGCGGTGGATGCCTTCGGCGCTCGGCGGCTGCCAGATGCTGAACCACCAGTCGTCGGCGGCGATGTGCTCGCGCAGGTTGGCCAGGGCACGGCGAAAGCTCAGCGCCTCGTCGAACATTTCTTGCAGCAGCGAACGCCCGGCCGGCCCTTCCATCATGGTCGAGGCCACGTCCAGCGAAGCGAGAATGCTGTACTGCGGCGAGGTCGAGATGTGCATCATGAACGCTTCGTTGAAGCGGTCACGGTCCAGCTGGCGCCTGGCCCCGTCCTGCACATGAATCATCGAGGCCTGGCTGAACGCGGCCAACAGCTTGTGGGTGGAATGGGTGCTGAACACCAGCGGGCTGTCTGCCGCGCAGGCCGTGCCCATGGCATAGCGCCCGGTGAAGAACTCGTGGAACGCCGCATAGGCGAACCAGGCCTCGTCGAAGTGCAGCACCTCGACACTGGCGCCCAGGGTCTGCTTGATCAAGCCGGCGTGGTAGCACAGGCCGTCGTAGGTGGAGTTGGTCACCACCGCCAGCTTGATGCGCTGCCCGCGATCACGGGCGAGAGGGTTGGCCTGGATCTTCGCCTGGATCGCCTCGGGGCTGAACTCGCTGAGCGGGATCGGGCCGATGATCCCGAGTTCGTTGCGCTCGGGGCACAGATAGAGGGGGATGGCACCGGTCATGATGATCGCGTGCACCACCGACTTGTGGCAGTTGCGGTCCACCAGCACCAGGTCGTCGCGGCCGACCATGGCGTGCCAGACGATCTTGTTGGCCGTGGAGGTGCCGTTGATGACGAAGAAGGTATGGTCGGCGCCAAAGTTGCGCGCAGCCCTGGCTTCGGCTTCGGCCAAGGGGCCGGTGTGATCGAGCAGCGAGCCCAGCTCCGGCACGGAAACGGACAGGTCCGAGCGCAGTGTGTTTTCCCCGAAGAACTGGTGAAAGGCCTGGCCCACCGGGCTTTTGCGATAGGCCACGCCGCCGCCGTGGCCCGGGGTGTGCCAGGAATAGTTGGACTGCGCGGTGTGCTGCACCAGGGCCTTGAAGAACGGCGGCAGCAGGCCGTCGAGGTAGATATGTGCGGCACGCGCCACCTGGCGCGCAAGAAACGGCACGGTGTCTTCGAACAGGTAGAGGATGCCGCGCAGCTGGTTGAGCTCGCTCATGGCTTCGGCGGGGGCGTTTTCCAGGGTCACCTGTTCGCCCAGGGCGAAAATCGGCAGGTTGGGGGCACGCAGGCGGGCCAGGCGGATCAGCTCGGCCATGTTCTGCAGCAGGTGGGTATTCTCGCCGACGCCCTCGGCGGCAACCAGCATGCAGGCCAGGCCATGGTGGGTGGCGGCGACCAGGCAGGCCTCGGCATGGTCGGCGGCGGCGAGGATGGCAAAGCCGTCCTGGCGCAGCTCCTCGGCGATGCCCCGCACACGCTCGCCAGCGACGCTGTCGGCCTTGATGGCGCGATGCACGATGAGGATGGGGAACTTGAGGTCCTTGTACATCAGGTGGCTACCTCCGAAGGACATGGCGTCCATTTCAGGGTAGTTGAGCCTTGTATTGCCTGTGCAGGCCTCTTCGCGGGTGAACCCGCTCCCACAGGGACCGCATTGCATTCAAGACCAGTCGATTTCCTGTGGGAGCGGGTTCACCCGCGAAAGGGCCGGAGCAGGCGAAAGATCAGCCAGCAGGTGTCTCGGTCAGGGCCTGCCACATGGATGGCCCACCCGCCGACTTGGCAATGGCCGCCAGGCGCTCGGCATGCGCCTCCAGCTCCTCGGCACTGGCCATGATCACCCGCCCGGGCGCCCGCCCGGTAATACGGCGAATCTCGCTGCCACCAGCACCCGCCCCTTCATCCCCGGCCTCTGCCCCATGCCCGGCCAGCGACAGGCTGGTCTGGCCACCGGTCATTGCCAGGTAGACGTCAGCCAGCAGTTCCGAGTCGAGCAATGCGCCGTGCAGCTCACGGCCCGAGTTGTCGATGTCGTAGCGTTTGCACAGCGCATCCAGGCTGTTGCGCTGCCCCGGGTGGCGCGAGCGCGCCAGCAGCAGGGTGTCGAGGATGGTGCAATGCTGCGAAATATCCGCGCGGTCCTGCTGGCCCAGCAAGGCAAATTCGTTGTTGATGAAGCCAACGTCGAACGCCGCGTTGTGGATGACCAGCGTGGCGCCCTGGATGAACTCGAAGAACTCCTCGGCAACATCGCCAAAGCGTGGCTTGCCGACCAGGAAGGCATCGGTGATGCCGTGGACGTTGATGGCGCCCTCGTCACTCTCGCGGTCCGGCTGCAGGTAGACGTGGAAGTGCCGCCCGGTCAGGCGCCGGCCGATGACCTCGACACAGCCGATCTCGATGATCCGGTGGCCTTCGCTGACCGGCATACCCGTGGTTTCGGTATCGAGAATGACGAACCGTTTATCTTGCTGCTGCTCCACGCGGGGCGCTCCAACTTGCATCAGTTACAAAGGCCGGAATTGTACCCCAGCTCAACGCTTGGCGCGCACCTCATCGACCCCACGGTTGGCCAGCTGGTCGGCGCGTTCGTTGCCGGGGTGGCCGATATGCCCGCGCACCCACTTCCAGGTCACCTTGTGGCGGTTGACCTGCTCATCCAGCTGCTGCCACAGGTCGGCGTTCTTCACCGGCTCCTTGGCCGCGGTTTTCCAGCCGCGCTTCTTCCAGTTGGTCATCCATTCGTTGATGCCCTTCATCACGTACTGCGAGTCGGTGGTCAGCACCACTTCGCATTCGCGCTTCAGCGCCATCAAGCCCTGGATCGCGGCCATCAGTTCCATGCGGTTGTTGGTGGTTTCGCGTTCGCCGCCCCACAGTTCCTTCTCGACGCCCTTGTAGATCATAAGGACGCCCCAGCCGCCAGGGCCAGGGTTGCCCTTGCAGGCACCATCGGTAAACATCTCGACGCTTTCGCTCATGTACCACTCATGTTCAGTGCTTTTCAGTATCCGGGTTGGCCGCCGCGCGGTTGACCTTGGCCAGTGGCAGCGGCAGCAGCTTGCCCATCGGTTCGCGACGCTCCTGGCGCAACGGCCGCAGGCCCACCACCATCTTGCGCGCTACCAGCAGGTACACCCCGCCACCGGAGCCCTGCCAACCGCCGGCCACCCGTTCCCAGCCCGCCAGGCGCTGCTGCCAGGCCGGTGAGGCAAGCGGCGGACGATAGCACCCGAAGCGGCGTTTCTCCAGCGCGAAGCCCAGCAGGTTGAGCCAGTCGCCCACCCGTGACGGCGAGATGCAACGGGCCTTGCGCAAGGCGCCGTGGCTGAAGAAATGGCGCATGCCCCAGCTGCTCCAGGGGTTGATCCCGACGATCAGCAGGTGCCCGCCAGGGCGCACCGCGCTGGCCGCCTCGCGCAGCAGGCCGTGGGGCGAAAGGCAGAAATCCAGGCCATGCTGCAGCACCACCACGTCGGCGGCGTGCTCGCTCAGCGGCCAGGCCTGCTCCTCGCAGACAATCTCCACCCCCGGCAGCGGTGCACCGAGGCGCACGTTGCGCTGCACCTGGGGCGCGCTGGGCGGTGGCTCGGCGCAGGGCCCGTAGTGCACAAGGTAACCCCCGAAGAAGCGCCCGAGCTCTTCTTCCAGCAGTTTTTCCTCCTCCTTGAGCATCAGTTGGCCGAGTGGGCCGTTGAACCACTCACGGGCCAGGCTGATCAGCTTGACCCAGTCCGGGTCGGCCTGGGCAAAGGCTTGGTCGGTCATTGCGCTCTCCCTCGAAGGTTCTCGCACCGCGCCATCGCGGATAAGATGCCTTCATGTGCCACGCTAGGCGAATCGGATCCGCACCATGATACAGATCGATGCTCTCCCCGCTTTCTCCGACAACTACATCTGGTTGTTACAGGATACTGCCAAACGCCGCTGCGCGGTGGTCGATCCGGGTGACGCCGGCCCAGTGGAACGCTGGCTATCGGCCAACCCCGGCTGGGTACTGAGCGACATCCTGGTCACCCACCACCACAACGACCACGTCGGCGGCGTGGAACGGCTCAAGCAACTGACCGGCGCGCGGGTTTGCGGCCCGGCCCACGAGCGCATTCCCTGCCGTGACCTGGCGCTGGACGAAGGTGACCAGGTGACCGTGCTTGGCGTGACCTTCCAGGTGCTGGCCGTGCCCGGCCATACCCTGGGGCATATCGCCCTGTTCAGCGACCAGCCGGCAACGCCGGTGCTGTTCAGTGGCGACACGCTGTTCGCCGCCGGTTGCGGGCGCATGTTCGAAGGCACCCCCGAACAGATGCAGCCAGCCCTCGCCCGCCTGGCAGCCCTGCCAGAGCAGACCGAGGTGTACTGCGCCCACGAATACACCCTGAGCAACCTGCGTTTCGCCAAGGCGGTGGAACCCGAGAACCCGCACGTTCAGCAGCGGTTCGAGGACGTTACCCGTTTGCGTGCCGACAATCGCATCACATTGCCATCAACGATCGGTCTGGAGCGCCTGACCAACCCCTTCCTGCGCACCTCTGAAACATTAGTTAAACAAAAAGCAGACGAATGGAAGGGACATTCAAACCCCTCGCATGTCGCTGTTTTTGCTGCCTTGAGGTCTTGGAAGGACACCTTCTGATAACCTCAAGATATATCGCAAGCGATGGTCAAAGGTTGACCAGGCCCGGAGCGGTTTCTAGAATCGCCGAAATTTTTCGCCCGGAAACCTGTGTCAGCCGATGTCTTCCCGAAGCCGCAGAACCTCTCATTCCGTCGCCCTGACGCGCCTGGCCCAAATCAGTGCGCTGGCCCTGGCCGCCACTTTGGTGGGCTGCCAGAGCACCCGTCAGCTCGACGAATCCGATAGCGTTCGCGCTCACAACTACCAGGCGCGGATCAAACACAAGCCTTCACCGTTGCTGGTCAAGCCGGCCGAGCAGGCGCCACAGGACGTATGGGAACGCATGCGCCAGGGCTTTGCCCTGCAGGACAACATCGACGTCAACCCGCGCATCGAGCAGCAGCGCCTGTGGTTCGCCAGCAACCCAAGCTACATCGAAAGCGCCGGCGAGCGTGGCAGCCTCTACCTGCACTACATCGTCGAGCGCCTCGAGGAACGCGACATGCCGCTGGAACTGGCCCTGCTGCCAGCCATCGAGAGCGCCTACAACCCGATGGCCTACTCGCGCGCCCATGCCGCGGGGATGTGGCAGTTCATTCCGTCCACCGGCCGCCACTTCAATCTGCGCCAGACCAACTTCTACGATGGCCGTCGCGACGTGACCGCCTCGACCAACGCCGCCCTGGACTACCTCAGCCGCCTGCACGACATGTTCAACGGCGACTGGCTGCTGGCCCTGGCTGCCTACAACGCCGGCGAAGGCACAGTCAGCCGCGCCATCGAGCGCAACGAACGGCTCGGCCTGCCCACCGACTACTGGAACCTGCCGCTGCCGCAGGAGACCCGCGACTACGTGCCCAAGCTGCTGGCCCTGTCGCAGGTGGTACTCACGCCGGAAGCCTATGGCGTGAACCTGAACCCGATCGCCAACGAACCCTACTTCGAGGCGGTGGCCATCAACGACCGCCTCGACCTGTCGCGGGTAGCGGCCTTCGCCAACATCGACGAAGACGAGCTGATCCAGCTCAACCCGGCATTCAAGAAGCGCATGACCGTGGATGGCCCGCAGCAGCTGCTGGTACCCACCGCCAAGGCGCAGCTGCTGAGCGACAGCCTGTCCAACCTCAAGCCCGAGCAACTGGTCAGCCTGCAGCCGAACAAGGCGGTGTTCGCCCGCGCCGTGGCCGAAGCCAAGGCCCCTGTGGCGGCGCGCAGCTACCGGGTCAAGCGCGGCGACAACCTGGGCGCCATCGCCAAGGCCAACCGCGTTTCGGTCAAGGACATCAAGCGCTGGAACCGTCTCACCGGCAACAGCGTGCGCGCTGGCCAGGTCCTGGCCCTGCGCGGTGGCAGCGCGCCGAGCGCTGCTGGCAATCGGGTAGCCGCCTCCGGGCAGCGCTCCACGCAGTACAAGGTACGCAAAGGCGATTCGCTGTACCTGGTGGCCAAGCGCTTCAACGTGGAAATGAAGCACCTCAAACGCTGGAACCCGCGCAGCGGCCATGCCCTGAAGCCAGGCCAGACCCTCACCGTCTACCTCTCGCATTGATCCCCGCCTGCCGCATTGACGCGGTGGCTGTAGGAGCGGCCTTGTGTCGCGATCGGGCTGCGCAGCAGCCCCAGATTATTGAAGGTGATGCCGATATCGCTGGGGCTGCTGCGCAGCCCGATCGCGACACAAGGCCGCTCCTACAGCTACCGCGTCATTCCCATTGGACAGAAGCAGGCACGCCCGCCAACCCCACCTTCAAAACCTCTCTTTTTCCAACCCCACCAAGCTGTTACTGTACCCCGATCAAAGCCCAACGCCTCTGGATCGGATGCCGACTTGATACGTCCCCTCCTGCTGTCACTCAGCCTGGCCTTGAGCTTTCCCGCAGCCGCGATGGTGAGCGAAAGCCACGGATACGCGCAGTTCGGCACGCTCAAGTACCCAGCCACATTCACCCATTTCGACTGGGTCAACCCGCAAGCGCCCAAGGGCGGCACCTTGCGGGCCATGGCTTTCGGTACCTTCGACACCCTCAACCCCTACACCTTCAAGGGGTCGAGCCCGATTACCACGCCCAATTTCCAGCAATACGGCATCAGCGAGCTGAACGAGCCGCTGATGGTCGGCACCGGCCAGTACGACCCGTCCGGCGACGAGCCGACCTCCAGCTACGGCCTGATCGCCCGCTCGGTGGAGTACAGCGAGGACCGCAGCTGGGTGGTGTTCAACCTGCGCCCGGAAGCCCACTGGCATGACGGCAAGCCGATCACCTCGGCAGACGTGGCTTTCTCCTACCGCACGCTGCTCAAGGATGGCCACCCGATCTACCGCACCAACCTGCAGGAAGTGCAGCGGGTGGACATCCTCGGCCCGCTGCGCATCCGCTTCGTGTTCAAGCGCGCCGGCAACCCGCTGCTGATCCTGCGCCTGGGCGAAATGCCGGTGCTGCCCAAGCACTACTGGCAAAAGCGCGACTTCAAGGCCACCACCTTCGAGCCCCCGCTGGGCAGCGGCCCCTACCGCATCACCCAGGTCCAGCCTGGGCGCCGGCTGGTGTTCGAACGGGTGAAGAACTACTGGGGCAAGGACCTGGCGGTAAACCGTGGCAAATACAACTTCAACCGCGTGGAATACGAGTTCTACCGCGACGCCACGGTCGCCTTCGAAGCGTTCAAGGCCGGCGAGTTCGACATCTATATCGAGCACCAGGCGAAGAACTGGGCCAACGGCTACAACTTCCCGGCCGTGCGCCGGGGCGAGGTGATCAAGGCGCAGATCCCGCACCGCATCCCCACGCAAACCCAGGGCCTGTTCATGAACAGCCGCCGGGCCACCTTCAGCGACCCACGGGTACGCCAGGCGCTGGGGCTGATGCTCGACTTCGAGTGGACCAACCGCGCCCTGTTCAGCGGCGCCTACCGCCGCTCGACCAGCTACTACCCCAACAGCGAATTCGCCGCTACCGGCCTGCCTACCGGCAAGGAATGGCTGCTGCTGGCGCCGTTCCGTGACCAGTTGCCGGCCAGCTTGTTCAGCGAACCCTACAAGGTCAGCCAGAGCGATGGCCGTGGCATCAGCCGCCAGACCCTGCGCCAGGCCCTCGGCCTGCTCGCCGAAGCCGGCTGGAAGCTGAACGGCCAGCGCCTGGTCGACAGCAAGGGCCAGCAGCTGCGCATGGAGCTGCTGCTGGTAAACCCCAACCTTGAACGCATCCTGCAACCGTATGTCGAAAACCTGGCCAGCATCGGCATCGATGCGCGCTTGCGTACCGTGGACCGCGCCCAGTACAAACAACGCCTGGACCAGTTCGATTTCGACATGATTCTGATGACCCTGAACCAGACCCTGAGCCCGGGCCTCGAACAGTGGCTGTACTTCCACTCCAGCCAGGCCACGACCAAGGGCAGCAAGAACTATGCTGGGGTCAAGGACCCGGTGGTCGACCATCTGCTCGACACCCTGCTCGCCGCCCGTACCCGCGATGACCAGGTCGCCGCCGCCCGCGCCCTGGACCGCGTGCTCTCATGGCAGTACTACATGATCCCCAACTGGTACCTCGACAATCATCGCCTGGCCTACCGTAACCGGTTCGCCTTCGTCACCACGCCGCCCTACACCCTTGGGCTGAACAGCTGGTGGATCAAGACTTCGGAGAAAGCCCAATGACGCCAACGCACCGACTGCGCCGGCTGGCCGGCAGCCTGTTGCTTGCCTGCCTGAGCCTTCCCGCCCTGGCCGCACCGCAACATGCGCTCACCCTGTACGACGAGCCACCCAAGTACCCCGCCGACTTCAAGCACTTCGCCTACGTCAACCCTGACGCACCCAAGGGTGGCACCTTCCGCCAGTCCAGCTTCGGCGGTTTCGACAGCCTCAACCCGTTCATCAACAAGGGCGTGCCGGCCGAGAACATCAGCAGCATCTACGACACCCTGATGCGCCAGAGCCAGGACGAGCCGTTCACCGAGTACGGCCTGGTGGCCGGCAAGATCGAAAAGGCCCCGGACAACAGCTGGGTGCGCTTCTACCTGCGCCCCGAGGCACGCTTCCACGACGGCCACCCGATGCGCGCCGACGACGTCGTATTCACCTTCAATGCCCTGATCAAGGACGGCGCGCCGCTGTACCGCCAGTACTACGCCGACGTCGCCGAAGTGGTCGCCGAAGACCCGCTGACGGTGCTGTTCACCTTCAAGCACAAGAACAACCGCGAGCTGCCGCTGATTCTCGGCCAACTGCCGGTACTGCCCAAGCACTGGTACGAAAGCCGCGATTTCAACCGCGGCAACCTGGAAATCCCGCTGGGCAGCGGCCCGTACAAGGTCGCCGAGGTCAAGGCCGGGCGCTCGGTGCGCTACGAGCGGGTCAAGGACTACTGGGCCAAGGACCTGCCGATCAACCGCGGCTTCTACAACTTCGACGTCATGACCTTCGACTCCTACCGCGACACCACCGTCGCCCTGGAGGCACTCAAGGCTGGTGCGTTCGACTATGCGCTGGAAGTCAGCGCGAAGAACTGGGCCACCGCCTACAACGTACCCGCCGTGCGCGATGGCCGCCTGATCAAGGAAGAATTGCCCAACGGCAACCCCACGGGCATGCAGGGCTTCATCTTCAACATCCGCCGCCCGGTGTTCCAGGACGTACGCGTGCGCCAGGCGCTGAGCCTGCTGCTGGACTACGAGTGGACCAACAAGCAGCTGTTCAACGGTGCCTACACCCGTACCGGCAGCTACTTCGACAATTCGGAAATGGCCGCCCGCGGCCTGCCCGGCCCCAGCGAGCTGAAAATCCTCGAACCATTGCGTGGCAAGGTACCCGAGCAGGTATTCAGCGAAGCCTTCCGCAACCCGGTCAGCGACGGCAGCGGCATGATCCGCGAACAGCAGCGCCAGGCCTACAAGCTGCTGCAGGAAGCCGGCTGGAAAATCGTCGACGACAAGATGGTCGACGCCCAGGGCAAGCCGGTGAGCATCGAGTTCCTGCTGGCACAGACCGAGTTCGAACGCATCCTGCTGCCGTTCAAGCGCAACCTCGCCGACCTTGGCATCGACCTGAATATCCGCCGGGTCGACGTGTCCCAGTACATCACCCGCCTGCGCTCGCGCGACTACGACATGATCGTCGGTGGCTACCCGCAGTCCAACTCGCCGGGCAACGAGCAGCGCGAGTTCTGGTCCAGTGCCGCCGCCGACAACCCCGGCAGCCGCAACTTCATCGGCCTGCGCGACCCGGCCATCGACCAGCTGGTGGAACAGCTGATCAATGCCGATTCGCGGCAGAGCCTGATCGACCACTGCCGGGCCCTCGACCGCGTACTGCTGTGGGGCTACTACGTGATCCCAAACTGGCACATCAAGACCTGGCGCGTGGCCTACTGGAACCACATCGGCCACCCGGACGTCTCGCCCAAGTACGACATCGGCATCGACACCTGGTGGATCAAGCCCGGCGTAACCCCGGCCGTCAGCGAAACCACTGCGGACGAGGCCGAATAACATGCTGGCCTACATCCTGCGCCGCCTGCTGCTGATCATCCCGACCCTGTTCGGCATCCTGATCATCAACTTCATCATCGTCCAGGCCGCCCCCGGCGGCCCGGTCGAGCAGATGATCGCCAAGCTCGAAGGTTTCGAAGGCGCCACCAGCCGCATTGCCGGTGGCGGTGCCGAAGTGTCCGTGGCCGGCTCCAACTACCGTGGCGCCCAGGGCCTGGACCCGGCACTGATCGCCGAGATCGAACGCATGTACGGCTTCGACAAGTCGCCGCCCGAGCGCCTGTGGATCATGATCAAGAACTACGCCCGGCTGGACTTCGGCGACAGCTTCTTCCGCGATGCCAAGGTCATCGACCTGATCATCGAGAAGATGCCGGTGTCGATTTCGCTGGGGCTGTGGAGCACGCTGATCATGTACCTGGTGTCGATCCCGCTGGGCATTGCCAAGGCCGTGCGCCACGGCAGCCATTTCGACGTGTGGACCAGTTCGGCGATCATCGTCGGCTACGCCATCCCGGCGTTCCTGTTCGCCATCCTGCTGATCGTGCTGTTCGCCGGCGGCAGCTACTTCGACTGGTTCCCGCTGCGCGGCCTCACCTCCAACAACTTCGACGAGCTGAGCACCACCGGCAAGGTGCTGGACTACTTCTGGCACCTGGTGCTGCCGATCACCGCGCTGGTCATCGGCAACTTCGCCACCATGACCTTGCTGACCAAGAACAGCTTCCTCGACGAGATCAACAAGCAATACGTGGTCACCGCCAAGGCCAAGGGCCTGAGCCGGCCACGGGTGCTGTACGGCCATGTGTTCCGCAACGCCATGCTGCTGGTGATTGCCGGTTTCCCTTCGGCGTTCATCGGCATCTTCTTCACCGGTTCCTTGCTGATCGAGGTGATCTTCAGCCTCGACGGCCTCGGCCTGATGAGTTTCGAGGCAGCCATCAACCGTGACTACCCGGTGGTCTTCGGCACCCTGTTCATCTTCACCCTGCTGGGGCTGGTGGTGAAACTGATCGGCGACCTGACCTACACCCTGGTCGATCCACGCATCGACTTCGCCAGCCGGGAGCACTGACATGGCCTTGTCCCCCCTCAACCGCCGGCGCTTCGAGCGCTTCAAGGCCAACCGCCGTGGCTGGTGGTCGCTGTGGCTGTTCCTGATCCTGTTCGGCCTGAGCCTGGGCGCCGAGCTGATCGCCAACGACAAGCCGATTGCCGTGCGCTACGACGGCGAATGGTACTTCCCGGCGTTCAAGCGCTACCCGGAAACCACCTTTGGCGGCGAATTCCCGCTGGAAGCCAACTACAAGAGCCCGTACATCCGCGAACTGCTGGAGAAGAAAGACAGCTTCGTGCTGTGGGCACCGATCCCGTTCAGCTACCAGAGCATCAACTACGACCTGCGCGTACCCGCCCCGGCCCCACCTTCGGCGGACAACTGGCTGGGTACCGACGACCAGGGCCGCGATGTGCTGGCACGGGTGATCTACGGCTTCCGCATTTCCGTGCTGTTCGCCCTGACCCTGACCGTGCTCAGCTCAATCGTCGGCGTGATCGCCGGCGCCTTGCAGGGCTTCTATGGCGGCTGGGTCGACCTGGCCGGGCAACGTTTCCTGGAAGTCTGGTCGGGCCTGCCGGTGCTGTACCTGCTGATCATCCTCGCCAGCTTCGTGCAGCCCAACTTCTGGTGGTTGCTGGGCATCATGCTGCTGTTCTCGTGGATGAGCCTGGTGGACGTGGTACGCGCCGAGTTCCTGCGCGGGCGCAACCTGGAATACGTGCGCGCAGCCCGCGCGTTGGGGATGCGCAACGGCGCGATCATGTACCGGCACATCCTGCCCAACGCCATGATCTCGACCATGACCTTCATGCCGTTCATTCTCACCGGCGCCATCGGCACCCTCACCGCCCTGGACTTCCTCGGCTTCGGCCTGCCGCCGGGCGCACCATCGCTGGGCGAGCTGGTGGCCCAGGGCAAGTCCAACCTGCAGGCCCCATGGCTGGGCATCAGCGCCTTCGCCGTGCTGGCGCTGATGCTGAGCCTGCTGGTGTTCATCGGCGAATCCGCCCGCGATGCCTTCGACCCGAGGAAGTGACATGAGTGAACAGAACCTGATCGAAGTGCGCGACCTGGCGGTGGAGTTCGTCACCGGGGACCAGGCCCACCGCGTTGTGAACGGCATCAGCTTCGACATCCGCAAGGGTGAGACGCTGGCACTGGTGGGCGAGAGTGGCTCGGGCAAATCGGTTACCGCACACTCGCTCCTGCGCCTGCTGCCCTACCCCCTGGCCCGCCACCCCAGCGGCAGCATCCGCTACGAGGGCAAGGACCTGCTGCAGCAGAACGAGAAGACCATGCAGCGCATTCGCGGCAACCGCATTGCAATGATCTTCCAGGAGCCGATGACCTCGCTGAACCCGTTGCACTGCATCGAGAAGCAGATCAACGAAATCCTCCTGTTGCACAAGGGCCTGACCGGCAAGGAGGCCACGGCGCGCACCCTGGAGCTGTTGGAGATGGTCGGCATTCCCGAGCCACGCAAGCGCCTGAAGGCACTGCCCCATGAGCTGTCGGGCGGGCAGCGCCAGCGGGTGATGATCGCCATGGCCCTGGCCAACGAGCCGGAACTGCTGATTGCGGATGAGCCGACCACGGCGCTGGACGTGACCGTGCAGTTGAAGATTCTCGAACTGCTCAAGGAACTGCAGGCGCGTCTGGGCATGGCCCTGCTGCTGATCAGCCATGACCTGAACCTGGTGCGGCGCATCGCCCACCGTGTGTGCGTGATGCAGCACGGGCAGATTGTCGAGCAGGCCGAATGCGCCAGGCTGTTCAGCGCACCGCAGCACCACTACACGCAGATGCTGATCAATGCCGAACCCAGCGGGCTACCGGCGCACAACCCGGTGGGCGCGCCGTTGCTGGAGGTGGATGACCTCAAGGTGTGGTTCCCGATCAAGAAGGGCCTGCTGCGGCGCACGGTCGACCATGTGAAGGCGGTTGACGGGGTCAACTTCAGCTTGCCGCAAGGGCAGACGCTGGGGATTGTCGGCGAGTCCGGGTCGGGCAAGTCGACTTTGGGTTTGGCGATCTTGCGGCTGATCTCCAGCCAGGGCGGCATTCGCTTTCATGGGCAGGATCTGGAAGGGCTGAACCAGAAGGCCGTGCGCCCGTTGCGCCGGGAAATGCAGGTGGTGTTCCAGGACCCGTTCGGCAGCCTGAGCCCGCGCATGTGCGTGGAGGATATTGTCGGCGAAGGGTTGCGCATCCACCGCATCGGCACGGCGCAGGAACAGGAAGCAGCGATTATTGCGGCCCTGGAGGAAGTGGGGCTGGACCCACGCACGCGGCATCGCTATCCGCATGAGTTTTCCGGTGGGCAGCGCCAGCGCATTGCCATTGCCCGGGCGTTGGTATTGAAGCCGGCGCTGATCCTGCTGGATGAACCTACCTCGGCGCTGGACCGCACGGTGCAGCGGCAGGTGGTGGAGTTGCTGCGCAATCTGCAGCAGAAATACAACCTGACCTACCTGTTCATCAGCCATGACCTGGCGGTGGTCAAGGCGTTGAGCCACCAGTTGATGGTGATCAAGCATGGGCATGTGGTGGAACAAGGGGATGCACAGGCGATCTTCCATGCGCCGCAGCATCCGTATACCCGGCAGTTGCTGGAGGCGGCGTTCTTGGAAGTGGATGCGGCTAGTTAGCTTTTGACCGCGCCGGCTTCAAGCCATGCGCTATCCCTGTGGGAGCTGGCTTGCCGGCGATGGGCCGCAAAGCGGCCCGCTTTCGGCGAGGTGAAAAACAGACTTATCCCCTTCCTTGTAGGCCATTTCCCAATCCTCGCCGAACCCAAGACTTGCACCAAGGCTGATTAATATGTCGCCAGGGCCGGCCCTTTCGCGGGCACGCCCGCTCCCACAGGGCCACCACAGGTTTCAAGACTTGCGCAGTACCTGTGGGAGCGGGCGTGCCCGCGAAGAGGCCGGCCCAGGCAGTCGAGAATTTTCAGGGGATTCAAAATGACCACGGAATACACCCAATTCACTGTCGAGAAGCCGATGATGATCTGGGCTGCCCACTACCTGAGTGCGATAGGCAAGGCGCTGATGGATCCGGCGCCAGCTGGCCTAGGCTGATGCAGCTCAGAGCCGGCCCAACAACTCCTGCCGCTCGCGCCAGATCTCCTGTACAAAGGGGTCGGTCACCCCATACAGCCCATGCCCCCGACGCATGATCAGGTTAGCGGCCAGCAGTTCGTTGGCAACCGGCTGTATCTCTTCGACACGCACTTCACGCCCCACAGACTTCGAATACTCGGCCGCCGCTTCGTTGGAGAACACCCCACGCGCATCGCCTTCGACGGATGCGATCCGGGCAAAAATCGCCTCAGCCAGGACGCCCAGCTCCTCTACTTTCATCAGCTCCAGGTCAGCAGCCGCCGACCGCAGCGTTGATGCGATTACCGGCAGCACCTCATCCGGCCCTATCCCGGACGCAGGTGAGTGAACCAACTGCCGAAGTGCACGAATGAACTCCTCGGGCCTGCTGCCCAGCGTTTTGAATGCCTGTGCCGCGACATCCAGCGACGGCAAGTTGCCCAGGCCATCTTTTGCGAGCCGCTTGAGCCAGAATTCGACATAGTCCCTGTCCAGCACCGGATACGGCACGTTTGTGGCACCGGCAAAAGCCTGGTTACGCCGCGCGGTCAACTCGTTGACCATCGCCCGGTGAGAGCCGGTACCGATGAACAGGAAGTGCCCTGGCGTGTTCGGGCGCGGATTGATGGCATCGCGCGCAGCCTTGAGCGCCAGCATCATCTGTTGGCCGTCCTCGGTTGTGATTGCCTGCTGCACCTCGTCGACGACCAGCACGACGTCAGTCCTGGCCTGGTCCACAACCTCGGTCAGCGCTTCCGCCAGTGTGACACCGCCCTCTGTGCCCAAGGTTTCCAGGTTGAAGCCAAACTTCAGCCCAGCCACTTCGACCTCCGCGCCACGCAGGGCCTTGAGTTTCTGCAAGAAAGCCGAGGTAGGTTTCTGAAGATCAGCAAGGGCTTTACGCACTGCGGCGAGGACTAGCACGACCGGGCTGGTCTGGGTATCACTCCAGAGGTCGACATAGATCACCAATGCACCCATTTCCTCCAGGGCAGGGATCAAGTCGTTCTTTAAAAAGGTGGTTTTACCAGTCCTGCGCAGCCCGGAGAAAAACAGCCCTGATCTCAAGCCGATATCCAGGGCGGACGGTTTCAACAGCTGCCTGGCCATGTCGGCAGCCAGTTCACGGCGCGGGAAGATGTCGATCATGGCTTTATCCGAAATTATTGAATAACAATAATTATTGGCAGAGAATAATTTAATGTAAAGGCGTACAGGCAGGGCGGTTCGAAAGCCATCATCAAATTTTCTGACAACAATCGTCTTCCATCATCAGCCAGATCGGGCATAAATTCTCCACCGTCAACCCCAGCAGCAACGGTAGAGCCCCATGTCCAGCCCACAACACCAGCCCGCCTCCCCTGCCCTGACCACGCTGATCCTGCGCTCCGGCCTGCCCAGCCCTGCGCTCGGCGAAGCCCAGGCACATGCCGTGCTGCAAACGCACTACGGCATTGCCGGCAACCTCTCGGCACTAGGCAGCCAACAGGACCTGAACTTCCGTGTAGACGCACCACAAGGCCGTTTCGTGCTCAAGGCCTGCCACGGCAGCTACGCCCAGCTGGAGCTCGAGGCCCAGCACGCGGCCCTGGCCTACCTGCGCGAACAGGGCTTGCCAGTGCCCGCCGTGCGCCCGGCCAGCGATGGCCAGATGCTGCTGGCGCTGGAAATAGACGGGCAACCGCTGCGCATGCGCCTGCTCGACTACATCGACGGCCAGCCACTGACCCGCCTCAAGCACATGGAACCACGCCTGATGGCCGAGCTCGGCGGGCTCTGCGCGCGGCTGGACAAGGCCTTGGCCACTTTCGACCACCCGGGCCTGGCGCGCACCCTGCAATGGGACCCGCAACATGCCCAGCCACTGATCCAGCACCTGCTGCCCGTGCTGGGCAACGCCGAGCAACGCGCGCGCATCGAGCAGGCCACCCAGCTGGCCGCCGAGCACCTGGCGCCGCTGGTCGACCAGCTGCCAAGCCAGGCCGTGCACCTGGACATCACCGACGACAACGCCGTCTGGGCCCGCGATGGCGAGCGCCAGTGGCAGCTGCAAGGGGTGATCGATTTCGGCGACCTGTTACGCACCTGGCGCATCGCCGACTTGTCGGTGACCTGCGCGGCGCTGTTGCACCACGCCGAGGGCGACCCGCTGCGCATCCTGCCGGCCGTGCGTGCCTACCAGGCGCTCAACCCTCTGAGCGAAGCCGAACTGCGGGCGCTGTGGCCACTGGTGCTCAACCGCGCCGCCGTGCTGGTGCTGAGCAGCGAGCAGCAGCTCGCCGTCGACCCCGGCAACCAGTACACCCGCGACAACATCGCCCATGAATGGGAAATCTTCGACACGGCCACCGCCGTACCTTTCGCATTGATGGAAGCGGCCATCCTGCAGGCTGCGGGCTTGCAGCCTGCCACGCCGGACCTGAGCGGCTGCGTCCCCCTGCTCCCGGAACTGGATGGGCAGGTTGTGACGCGCGTCGACCTGGGCGTGCTCAGCGAGCATTGCGAGGCGGGCAACTGGGAGCAACCGGGCTTCGACCAGCACCTGCTGACCACGCAACCGGCCCCGGCCTGCAGCCTGCACGGGCAGTATCGCCTGTCGCAAACCCATATCGACCGCCCCGAAGAGCCCGCCACCTGTGCCCTGGGCGTCGAGCTGCATGTACCCAACGGCAGCCTGGTGCAAGCGCCAGATGCCGGCACCTGGCAGCGCCATGGCGACGGCCGTGGCTGCCTGCGCAGCGCGCACTGGGCATTGTGGCTGCAAGGCCTGGAAGATGCGCCTGCAGATGGCCAGGCCGTGGAAAAAGGCCAGTCGCTGGGCAGCAGTTGTGGCTTCCTCAGCGTGCAGCTGTGCCTGGATAGCGGCATCCAGCCGCCGTTCTTCGCCACCCCATCCCAGGCGGCCGCCTGGCTGGCCCTGTGCCCGTCACCAGCTGCATTGCTGGGCTTCGACTGCAATGCCGAGCCGCTGCCCGATCCACAGGTCCTGCTGGCCCGCCGCGATGCCAGCTTTGCCCGCTCGCAGAAGCACTACTACGCGCAACCGCCTCACATCGAACGCGGCTGGCGCAACTACCTGATCGACATGCAGGGCCGCTCGTACCTGGACATGCTCAACAACGTCGCGGTGCTGGGCCACGGCCACCCGCGCATGGTCGCCGAGTCGGCACGGCAGTGGTCGCTGCTGAACACCAACTCGCGTTTCCACTACGCGGCCATCACCGAGTTCTCCGAACGCCTGCTGGATTTGGCACCCGAAGGTTTCGACCGGGTGTTCATGGTCAACAGCGGCACCGAAGCCAACGACCTGGCGATTCGCCTGGCCTGGGCCTACAGCGGCGGCCGCGACCTGCTCAGCGTGCTGGAGGCCTACCACGGCTGGTCGGTGGCCACCGATGCCATTTCCACTTCCATCGCCGACAACCCGCAGGCCCTGGAAACCCGCCCGGACTGGGTGCACCCGGTCGAGGCACCGAACACCTTCCGCGGCCGCTTCCGTGGCGCCGACAGCGCCACCGACTACCTGCGCGACGTCGACGCCAAGCTGGCCGACCTCGACGCCCGTGGCCGCCAGTTGGCGGGCATCATCTGCGAGCCGGTGTACGGCAATGCCGGTGGTATTTCGTTGCCGGCCGGTTACCTGCGCGAAGCCTATGCCAAGGTCCGCGCCCGGGGCGGCGTGTGCATCGCCGACGAAGTGCAGGTCGGCTATGGCCGCCTGGGCGAGTACTTCTGGGGCTTCGAGGAACAGGGCGTGGTGCCCGACATCATCACCATGGCCAAGGGCATGGGCAACGGCCAGCCACTGGGCGTGGTCATCACCCGCCGCGAGATCGCCGAAGCGCTGGAGGCCGAGGGCTACTTCTTCTCCTCGGCCGGCGGCAGCCCGGTCAGTTGCCGCATCGGCATGGCGGTGCTGGATGTGATGCAGGAAGAAGGCCTGTGGGACAACGCCCGCGACACCGGGCGCTATTTCAAGGCGCGCCTGCAGGCACTGGTGGACAAGCATCCGCTGGCTGGCGCGGCACATGGTTCGGGCTTCTACCTGGGGCTGGAACTGGTGCGCGACCGCGCAACGCTGGAACCGGCAACCGAGGAAACCATGGCCCTGTGCAACCGCCTGCGTGACCTGGGCATCTTCATGCAGCCGACCGGTGATTACCTGAACATCCTCAAGATCAAGCCGCCGATGTGCACCACCCGGGCGAGCGTGGACTACTTTGTCGACAGCATTGATCGGGTGCTCTCCGAAGACCTGTAAAGCATTGCGAAGCTGGCCGAGGAGTGTTCATACTTTTCGGCCACAACGCTTCCTCGTCATCAGGTTTACTGACAATGGCCTTTACCAGCGACTCCCTGGCAATCTTCCTCGCGGTGCTGGAGGCAGGCTCGTTCTCTGCCGCCGCGCGCAAGCTGGGGCGTGTGCCTTCGGCCGTGAGCATGGCCATCGCCCAACTGGAGGCGGAGCTGGACCTGGTGCTGTTCGACCGGGCCACGCGCAAAGCCTTGCCCACCAGTGCCGCCCTGGCCCTGGAGCCCCAGGCCAGGCAGGTGATCTGCCAGCTCAACCTGCTCGACGCCCAGGCCCTGCAACTGCACAAGGGCCTGGAAAAGCGCCTGACCATCGCCATGGCCCCCGAACTGCAGACCGGCCGCTGGAGCCAGCCGCTGGAAACCCTCGCCCAGGAATTTCCCAGCCTGGAAATCGAAGTGCGCTCGGCCACCCAGGCAGAAGCCATCCGCCTGCTGCATGACGGCAGCGTGCAACTGGCACTGGTCTTCGAACGGCCTGGCATCGACGAGCGCGAGTCATTCCTGGAAGCCGGCAGCCAGTTGCTGGTGGCCGTCGCCTCCCCCCGCCATCCAGCCGGGCAGAACAACGGCATGCCATTGCCGGAAGAGGCTTTCGCCGAACAGCGGCAAATCATCGTGGCTTCGGGCAAGGCCACCGGGTCGGACCCGCGCATGGTGCTGTCGCGGCGCATCTGGCTGACCGACAGCTACCTGGCCACGCTCGACCTGGTGCAATCGGGGCTCGGTTGGGCCTACCTGCCGCAGCCGTTGGTCGAGCCATTGATTGCTTCGGGCGCGCTGGCGGAGGTGCGCTTCGACAACATGGCCAGCCGGTTGCGCTTGTGGGTGGACATCATCTGGGTCAAGTCGCGCCCGTTGGGCCTGGGCGCGCGGCGTTACCTTGACGTGATGCGCCAATGCTTTGAAACAGAATCCCCGAGGTCCTGAGCGATACGACCACCTCGTCCGAAAGCGAAAAATCCTACAACTGGTTAGGAAGCCAATAACTACCTGCGGCATTGATTCCCCGTTAGGTTTCTGCTCGCCATCAAGAAGAAAAGGAACTTCTCATGTCGAGCCAGTCCGCGCAGGGCTACGTGCAGTCGGTCGATCACTTCGCCAACCAGCAGCGCCAACCAGAAGAGACCCTCTACCTTTTACTGGACCCATTCGCCGGCTGCCCGCCTGAGCACCCGCTGGCCATCGCTGCCCTCAGCGAAGCGCTGGGTAGTGATGCCGTAACGCGCGTCGACTGCAGCGGGCTGGTGCAGGATCCTGAGTGCTGTCCAGCTCTGGTGCGGCTCGCCAAACCCGGCGATGCGCCCACAGCCCTTGCCCCATTAAGCGCGACCTGCGCCGCTCGTGAATCGGCAGCTACCTGGCACTACGTGTGTGGCTGGCTGATCAGCGATCAACCCGCCGACCTCATCGCCCAGCACATCAGCCAGCAGTGTCAGGTGCTGCGTCAACCAGAACCGCACGGTATCACCGCCTGGTTCGAACCCGTGCGGCTGGCGCTGCTGCGCGCAACCCTGAAAAACGCAGGCGAAGTCCTCGGGCCTGTTCGCAGCTGGCTATATCCCGATGGTTGTGGCAGTTGCGAGGTATTCGAGCGAGAACCCATGGCTGGCGAACTGGCCGTCCCCGAGGCCGTAAGGGCGACCCAGCACGTCGCACCACAGATCATTCAACTGCTCGGCGCCTGGCATCGCCTGAGTGCCGTGCAGCATCCCCATGGACCCTGGCACTTCGCAGGTTCCTCAGGCTTGCCGGAAAACGCCCCCACCCATGCCATGAACCTGATCCTCAAGGCCTTCAGGCAAGGCCTGCGCGACCGTGCCGATATCCAGTGCATGTGCCTGCACATGCTCATGATCCACCCACTGCTCCTTCAGCACCCGACCATCCAGCACGAGGTGGAAAAGGCAGCGGCCGGCGAGCAGCGCCTGGCGGACCGCTTCGCCAGCTACGACGACTGCACCTGGTCGCACATCGTCGCCGGCCTGCCGAAGGCAAGGAGTTACTCATGAGCATCAGCAAAGCCATCCACATCGCCATGCAGGAAGAGATCCCCAACACCTACGGCACCTGTAATGCCTGCGAACGCTCCGGCCTGCCGATTCTG